>NZ_JBHSQV010000027.1:0-113092 GCF_042658665.1 Marinicrinis lubricantis | reverse complement strand
AAGAGCGAAGTGATAAAGCTAAGCGGAGATAGCTTCCGCCTCAAGCACCGAGAAACCATATTTGGTAATTCATAGGTGTTGAAACTTATTTAGCGGAATCTGCTCAAAAGTACTTGACGGTTACATCCCAGCGGTGATCCTTCCGCGGACACATTAAAGTAATCCCCGTTCACTCCCGCTACAGCCCCGCTGTACTTGGTCATATTCAACACGGTATCTTTTTGAGCAATCTGTCCATTCTTCCCATTCATCACATCGAGCTTCACATACGGATTCAGCAAATCGATCTGCACGACGTTCGCCTTCACCTGAACCATTTCATCACTTCTCTTCAAGTTCCAAACATACTGCTGCAGCATCGCGCCTGACGTAATCGGCTGCTCACTTACTTTCGTAAATGTCTCCTGTACCTGCGTCTGCGCTGCGTAAAGCTTCGGCGGATCACTAAGTACATTAAAAGGCGCGATGGTCTGGGACAGCAGCATCCCTCCTACCGCGGCGTGAATAGCGACTTTTCTCCAGCTTGCTCTCGAATTCATGAAGCAGATCCTCTCTCCTCTATCAGTCTATTATCTATGGAACAATATCTCGTATAATAATAGACTGTTTAACCTACTAAAAGGTTTCGCAGGAAAGATAGGAATTGCGACGGGGATTGATATAGGAAAATGGTCGGATAACAGGAAACAGCTCATGTGAAAAAAAGTTGAGAGGAAGGGGCATAAATGATTGTAATGAAGAATGCGAATGCGAGAGGAATGTAAGCTCACGCCAAAAAGCCGCTAACCCCGAAGGATTAACGGCTTTTTGTAGATATTGAATTATCTTACGAGCAGAGATGCCACTTGTGTGCTTTCCGCTCTCGTCGTATATGCAGTCGGGTTGAATACGTTGTTGCCTTGGCCTACAAGAAGTCCAAGGGAGCTTGCTGCGCTCACGTAATCTTTCGCCCAATCCGCTACTTGGGTTGCGTCCACGAAATTGAGACTTCCCTCAGCAGCTACGGACTCACCAGTTTTCAACTCGTAAGCTTTGATCAGCATAACTGCCATTTCTTGACGTGTGATTTTCGCGTTCGGAGCAAACTTATTGTTGCCCACACCGGATACAATGCCGCTTGCATAAGCTGCGTTCACCGCTTCTTCATACCAGGAACCTTTCACCACATCAGAGAATGGAGCCGCTTGATCGCTTTCTAGACCCATAGCGCGTACTAGGAAGGCCGTAAACTCGGCACGAGTGACTTGGCGAGTTGGGGCAAATTCCGTTTCGCTGATGCCGTAAGCAACTTGCTTCGCAGCTAGTTGTTTGATCACATCTTCTGCCCAGTTACCGGCAGGGACATCGCTGAACGTTTTGTCATATTCGAAGTTGCCATAGTAGCTGAAGTGGTCAACATCACCGCCATATACATATTCGATAACACTAGCATCATCGACATAGTACAGGTTCGTCAGATCCGCGTCTACCTCTTCCGTCACAGCTAAATCTACTTTGATCGATGGGTCGAAGGAGCTTAAACGCTTCTCTTCGCTGCCATTTACAATGGCAAGATCGAAGTCATAGACTTCACCTGCAGCGGTTACAGCCGTGGAGCTGTTGTTCAGCCCTTTAAGTATTTCTGCGATTTTCTCTTCCGTCAGCTTGTCGAAGCTGAAAGAAATTTTCGCTTTGTTCAGATCGCTGCTGTCGATCTGCTTTTGCAGTTGTACTAGCAATGCGCCTGGAATTTCTACTTTGAAGCCTTCTCTTTCAAATACGAATACATTGTCTGCGGAGATTGCATTTGCATTCGCTGGGAACAGGACTTGCTTGTCGTCAGCACTCAGCGTAATCGTCACAACACCATCTGCCGCCTTCAGCTGGGAGTTGGATAGTTCCTTCACTCCATCTTGGGAAGTGGAACCACCACCGCCGTACCAGCCGCCGCCACCCGAAGAAGGTGGAGGTGTGCTTCCGCCGTTATCTTCACCGTATACGAATTCATAAACGGAACCACTTACGTTACCGTTATGGTATACGTTGTTTACTCCATCCGCATCATTGAAGGTGAAGTATACATCCTTTGTTACCGTAATATCGCTGTAGACATTACCGGATACCGTATAGTACTCTCCTTTGCCTTCAATCACCAAGTTATCTACAGAATATCGGTTTCCTTCACTGTCTACGAGATAAACATTTTCGGTTACCGACATGTTATCCCCATTGTACACGTCATAGTATACCGAACCCGTTACCGTTCCTGTACTTTTGTCCAAATACAAAAGCACTTTGTCCGCTGCAAATGCCAGGACTGGCAATGCCAGGCTTATCATCATGACCAGTGCCATGGATAAGCTGAACTTCTTGAGACTGACTTTCTTAAACAACGATTTTCTCCTCCTCTTTTTTATTTATGTCAAAGTGACGGCATCCCAGTATTTCCCAAATAGTGCCCTTCACTTTGCAAACAATAGAATATTAAAAAAGGATTAATTTGTCTATAACCATAAACGCAGCCAATTCAGAATAGTTTCGCCATTTCGGGAACTTTTTGCCACAAACCTCACTTTTTCAGTAGGAAATCTCTTTATTGGCCTGGCTATAGTTTTCGGAGGAGGAGAATATTTTTGGGGGATTTGCCCAAAAAATAGGTTATTAGACCTGTACTTCCTCAATCATCAATGAATGTATATAGCTGAGAACGTCATCTCTTAAATCTTCTCTTTGCAAAGCAAAATCTATCGTCGCTTTAATGAATCCAAATTTATCTCCTACGTCATACCTTTGACCTTGAAAAGAGTAGGCATATATTTGGCGCTGCTGTCTTAGTGCGTTGATCGCATCTGTCAACTGAATTTCACCACCCGCTCCCGGCGATTGATTCTCAAGAATATCAAAAATTTCAGGCGTCAAAATATACCGCCCCATAATCGCATAATTCGAAGGTGCTAGTTCGATAGGAGGCTTTTCTATAAAAGAATCGACTAGCATTAAATCTGCAGCACTTTTCTCCGCAGGCGCAATAATGCCGTATTTATGAACATCCTGCTCGTCTACCGGCTGAACGCCTACGACCGAAGTCTGGACCCCATCATACACATCAATCAACTGCTTAAGGCACGGCGTTTCCGACTGCACAATGTCATCTCCTAGCAGTACGGCGAAAGGCTCATTTCCGATAAATTTTCTAGCAGACCAAATGGCATGACCAAGGCCTTTCGGCTCTTTTTGACGAATATAGTGAATGTTGGCGAGATCTGCGATTTCCTGCAGCTCTTCTAGAACTTGAAATTTCCCTTTATCTTCAAGAACCTTTTCCAGTTCGAACGATTTATCAAAATGATCCTCAATCGCTCTCTTCCCTCTGCCGCTGACGATTAATATATCCTCAATTCCAGAAGTGACCGCTTCCTCGATGATGTATTGAATCGTTGGTTTATCTACAATCGGAAGCATCTCTTTCGGCTGAGCTTTCGTCGCCGGCAAAAACCGTGTCCCTAATCCGGCAGCGGGTATGATTGCTTTTTTGATATTCAACTGTACAGACTCCCCTCTTATAAGAAATACTCGAATTATTTTAACATAAAAAAAGCAATAGGGAGAGACTCGCAGCTCCTATTGCTTCTAGGTACTATATACCAGCGTCGGCTTTCAATAGCTCCGCTTTATCTGTGCGCTCCCAAGGGAGATCCACATCGCTTCGGCCGAAGTGTCCGTAAGCTGCGGTCTGTCTGTAAATCGGTCTGCGCAGATCGAGCATTTTAATAATGCCCGCAGGACGAAGGTCGAAGTGCTTTTGAACCAATTCAACCAATTTCTCTTCCGTTACTTTACCGGTTCCAAATGTATCAATGCTGATGCTTACGGGTTGTGCGACACCAATCGCATAGGCGACTTGCACTTCGCACTTTTCGGCTAAGCCTGCGGCTACGATGTTTTTTGCCACATAACGCGCAGCGTAAGCTCCGGAACGGTCGACCTTCGTTGGATCCTTACCGGAGAAAGCTCCTCCACCATGACGTGCATATCCACCGTAAGTGTCAACGATAATTTTGCGTCCCGTTAATCCTGCATCCCCTTGCGGGCCGCCGACGATGAAGCTGCCGGATGGGTTGATGAAATATTTCGTTTTCTCATCTAGAAGCTGTTCTGGAACAACTGGATGAATGACGTGTTTCAATAAATCTTCTTTAATCTGATCTTGGCTGATCCCATCATGGTGTTGAGTCGAGATCACGATCGTATCGACACGAACAGGCTTGTCATTCTCATCATATTCAATCGTAACCTGTGTTTTGCCGTCCGGACGAAGATATTCAACGGTACCGTTCTTGCGAACTTCAGTCAGGCGTCTCGCCAATTGATGGGCTAACGAAATCGGCAGCGGCATAAGCTCTGGCGTTTCATTCACCGCAAAGCCGAACATTAAGCCTTGGTCTCCTGCTCCGATCGCTTCGATTTCCGCATCGCTCATTTTACCTTCACGTGCTTCTAAAGCGGTGGTCACCGCACTCCCAATCTCTGGCGATTGCTCATCAATCGAAGTGAGTACAGCACAGGTTTGGTAATCAAAACCGTATTTTGCGCGAGTATAACCGATTTCTTTGATCGTATTACGTACGAGTGCAGGAATATCTACGTAAGAAGACTCACTTGTAATTTCTCCCGCGACAAGTACAAGACCTGTCGTTACAGAAACCTCACAAGCGACGCGGGCATTGGGATCGTTTCTTAGAAATGCGTCCAACACCGAATCTGAAATTTGATCACATATTTTATCCGGATGTCCTTCGGTAACCGATTCGGACGTGAATAAACGGCGGCTGCGTGCTAATGCCATAAGTTTTCAACCTCCTATAGGGTTATTATGTATAAATCCATGAGATTGCATGCCTAAACAAATGCTTCAAACAAAAAACGAACCTTTTCCATGATGGAAAAGGTTAGTACCTTCAAATCAATATCATACTGGAATTGTCGAGTACTGTCAATGAGTGCAATACGTGAAAACGCAGCTTCTCATTCCAGAGTGAGCAAGGTTTCTTGAGCTCTCTGAATCAATCGGGAGGTAATATGTCCACCAACCGCCCCCGCTTCTCTAGATGCTAAATGACCCCAATAGTCCTTTTGAATGTAGCCCGTGTAGCTACCCGCTTCACCAAGCTCAGAACCGAATTCCGTATTGAAGCTTTGCGCTGGCGGTTTATTCACCGGAAGACCGAGCTCTGCTGCAATTTCATACTTCAATTCATACAACGCTTGTGCTGATTCAGGAACGACCTTCGCATTGCTTCTCGCCATAATCACTTTACCTCCTTCATATGATGGGAAGTAAAATTATTATGTTCGAATGGACTGCTCTCCAAACTGCTGAATAGATGTTAAATCAGGAATATGCATCCTTTATTAAAGTACGTGATTATTGGTTATTTTGGGTTTCCCTGCGCATCCATATGCATATAGCTGCCGACGACCATTACAATGACATTTCCTTTTTGATCGGCGTCTGCTTGTATACCTCTGCCCTCTCTCGGGAAGAGTAACAGATGATCGCGAGGAATCACGGAGCCCTTCTCAATATTCGTGCCTTCCGTGACGTCCGGAATACCATTGGCATCGTTGCTTACCGCATACGCCGTTCCAACACGCAGGGTGAATTCTGTCCCTTCACCTGCATACAGGGTTTCCCCAGGAGCTAACGTAATAATTTCCAGACTGGACGCAGTGCCTTGATTGCTGCCTGTACCTGCACCACCGCTACCGATTTGCTGGGCCAATTCATTAATCTTCTGATCAACGTATCCTTTCGTCACCAAAGGATCATTCACCGTTCCTGGCGAGCCGCTCGTCTCCGCAATACTTGTCCACTGTGAACCTAGCCATAACCCAGAACCGAAGAGTGCAACAGTCAGCACGATTTTCTTCATATGTTTCAATGATTTCTCCTCCATCTAGAATGATATAAAATGCAATTATCTATAATAACTCTTATACCAATCAACGAATTTGGATAACCCATCCTCCAAAGAGGTTTTAGGCTTATAACCAATCTTCTCATGTAATTTATCAATGGATGCGTAAGTCTCCTTCACATCCCCTGGCTGCATAGGCAGAAACTCTATAGTGGCTTTCTTCCCTAGATCCTCTTCCAATATGTTTATCATTCTCATTAATGAGACGGGATCGTTATTCCCAACATTATAAACTTCGTGAGGCACTGACTTTGATGGTAGACAATGGATCAAATTAACAATTCCATCCACCACATCGTCAATATACGTAAAGTCTCTTTTCATATCACCATAATTAAATACCGATATCGGTTCGCCGGATAATATCTTCTCCGTAAATTTATAATACGCCATATCAGGTCTGCCCCAAGGCCCATATACCGTAAAAAACCTTAATCCCGAGATCGGAATGCCGTATAGATGACTGTATGTATAGGCCATTAGTTCGTTGGATCTTTTCGTAGCTGCGTATAAACTGATGGGGTGTTCAACGATATCGTTTTCAGAAAAAGGAATTTTATTATTTGCTCCGTAAACTGAACTGGATGAAGCATAAATGAGGTGGTCTACGTGACAATTTCTAGCGGCTTCTAATATGTTTAAAAATCCCGTTAAATTAGAGACAGCATAATCATCCGGATGTTCAATGCTATGTCTAACACCAGCTTGAGCGGCAAGATGAATAATGACTTGCGGTTCTTCACTATTCATAATCTCAAATAACGCTTCACCATTCTCAATACCTGTCTCGTAAAAATAAAAATTGGGATGTTCCAATACTTTCAGACGATCACGTTTCAACCCTATGTCATAGTAATCATTAAGGTTGTCTAATCCTATGACTTCATAGTCCACATCTAACAGTCGTTTTACGGTATGCATACCGATAAAGCCAGCTGCCCCTGTTACAACGATTTTCATAGAAACCCCTCATACAGTTTTAATGTCATTATAACCCTGTTGACTATGCATCTCCATAGATATTTAAAAAGAGCTAATATTCCCAAGCATGAATATTAGCTCCTAATCTGTTTATAAATACTCGTCCATCTTATGTTCTCGCAGTTCCTTCAGCAATTTCTTAATGTCCTGTGCCTTGTCCTTTGTGCAAACAAGAGTCACATCCTCGGTATCAATAACTATCAAATCCTCGATGCCGAGTGTAGCAATAAGCTTGCCGTTGCCCTCGATGATGCAGTTCTTAGTATCTACATTAATAATATTATCGCCTTTAATGACATTTCCTTGCTCATCTGTATCATTCAAGCGCTCTAAGGCGGTCCAGTTTCCTACGTCATCCCAACCGTAATCATAAGGTATGACGAAGATATGTTTGGCTTTCTCCATGACGCCGTAGTCAATCGACTGGGAAGGCATTTTCTTGAATTCGGATCGAATGATCTCCTCTGTAATTTGACCTGCGCGCTTAGCCTCCGACTTGATCGTTTCCAGCACATCATGCACGGGCGGCAGAAGTTCCTTCAAGTACTGGCGAATCACAGAGGTTCTCCACACAAAGATACCACTGTTCCAGTAAAAGTTACCGTTTGCTAAGTATTTCTCCGCTGTAGCCTTATCAGGCTTCTCCACAAATTTCTCTACACGGTGAATTTCTAATCCAATATGCTCTTCTTTCTGTCCACTGCTTTGAATATATCCGTAACCTGTTTCCGGATATGTCGGCGTGATGCCCAGCGTTACCAGGTATGGACCTTTCTTGGCCCAAGAAGCAGCGGTCTCGATCACATTCGCAAACTGTTCTTTATGGTCAATAATATGGTCGGATGGCAGCACGACCATCGTGCTGTCGGGATAACGTTCTTCAATAATTAAAGAAGCTAGTCCGATACAAGGGGCTGTGTCCCTTCCCACCGGTTCTATGATGATATTTTCTACAGGCAAATGAGGAATCTGGATGCGGAGCAATTCCGCATACATATCGTTCGTTACGATGAATACCTTCGAAATATCGAGCAGCTTTTCAAGCCTTTCCACCGTGAGCTGGATCATCGATTTTTGCCCAGCAATATTTAAAAATTGTTTCGGAAGTCTAGTTCGGCTTTTTGGCCAAAACCGCTCTCCCTTACCTCCTGCCATTATCACTGCGGTCAGTGTCATGAAAGCATGACCTCCTGTTTTATCTATGCTTGCAGGCTCAGTAGTTCGTATTATAATTATACACTTCTTCTTTCTTCACGTAATTGGTCTGGCTGCTGTTAATATACCAATCTTCTTCCTTCTCCGGATTGGCATGATTTCTGTTTTTCAAGGTCAATGTCGTTTTGTAGAACTTGCCTGCCGCTTTATAAAAGATCGAATATTCATGCTCTTCTTCCTTAACCCCAACCTTGTCGATCATGTATACCTCAGGGCTACCAGGATATACATCATACCTGGGATAACCATCGGAACCCAAATATTCATAATAAATGGTTGGCTTATAGTCACGAAGAACCGCCATTCGTTTCTCATTCGTTTCTCCTGTAACGGGTGTCTCGTTATCCATTCGGTATGATAATTTCAAGTTGCTGATAAAAGTCTGGGCCTCTTCTTTGCTCACAAACCAAAAATCAGACCACTTTTCCTTGGCCAGTTTAGCCCCCTGAATGTCATACCCCATTTGCTGAAAATCCTGAACCCGATAATACAACTGTCCCATTTGACCATAAGCAGTTAAAACAGGATATGTCCTACCGCCGTATTCGGCCAACATCACTTGGAACGACATGCCCTGTATTTCTTCATAGTCTGTCGGCTCGACAAATTCAGGAACAGGCTTCACTTCGTTAATATGAATCGTTTTATTTTCTCCGTCCCAAACAACATCCACTCCGACCAAATCAGCAATTTCCGAGAGAGGGACATAGGTTCTATTCTCATATACAATCGGTGTATTCTGAAGCTTGACTATCTCATTATTGAGTTTCACCTTTAGGTCACCCCGAATATATGCCTCAATCTTAGAAATCTGCCCTGCCGCACTTGCAACCGCGCTAATGGATAGAGTGGCTGCCGCCAGGACTAGCAACGACGTTTTAATCTTATTCATTTTCACCATAGAATCCATCCCTTCTTGCCAGTTACTTCATAACCATTTTGACAAAAAGGGACAAATTCCTTTATTTCGCAGCAAAGGTTATTTAGCGTTTTAGTATTTGAATACAGAAATCCCTGGAGACTGGAATGTATCAAAGTGGAATGAACCAATTAAATTCATTTGCTTATCAAAAATAACCATGTTCACACCCCTGCCATTCTTGGAATACTCTACTCCATCCAGTTGAATCGAAGAGTCATTTCCATGTGGATTACCTGCTGATAGTATTCTAAATGCTTTTCCTCCAAAAATTTGTGTTAGTTCCGGAGCATTCTCTGCATTCCATTCAACAGCAGTACTATTTTGTACTTCATCTTTCAAAACATAACCATCCGTGATAACTGCTGCATACGACCCTCTATATTCCAGTTGGTCAATGGAAGCACCCATTTCCAATAATAAATTTCTTACTTCGACTGGCAACTTGTTCGTGGCTTCATCACGAACTGATAGAACTACAATCTGATTGGAATAACTTCTTAGCAGATTTTCAAGGGTAGAAATCGTATAATCCTGAGTCAATACCTTCTTCTGTTCTGGGTCATATATTCCTGGTTCCAAATGAGCCCCCATAGAATACAGAATCTCTAAGGCTGCTGCATCTTCTTGCAAGATCTGCAATGATCCGGCTGTAGAAATATAGGCGTCAGTATTTATTCTTATATTTCTTTTATCAGGGATAGATTTGTCCTTAAATTCCTCAAACCATTCTTTATATTCTTCATAATCTTTCCTTACTGCTTCCGCATAACTTTTTGCTCGCTCATCATTTCCTTCTAATTGAGCCCTGAAAGCAATTTGGCTCTTAATATTAATCAAACTGTTAATATAATCGGTTTGGAAACGGTTCGCTTCATGTGCAAAAGTCATATATTCTATAGCTCTGTCAGGATCGCCTAATTGGGCAAATAAATTCCCGAAATTATATAGAATGATTCCGTTTCTCGGTTCCAAGTCTCTTGCCTTTTGAGCTGCATCTACAATCTTCTCAGTATATTCGGGCTGTGAAGAGGATTGTAGGATTTGAAAATACACCGTCGATGCTCTATATAAATAATCCGTGCTGTAAGGATTCAAAGAGGTCATCGAATCAGCCGCATTAATAGCCTGATCCATACTAATTTGCCCGGACAACTTCGATGCACTTTGCTCTGCCATGAAGAATCGGAAGGAAAAGAACAAGCCAACAATAGCCAGTACAGCAGCACCACTTGCCACATATGGTTTAATTCTGCGCAGTCCGTTCCTTTCACGAATGGGTTCTACTTTCGCAACTCTCGGCATACACATGGCCAACAACCATAGGATAATGAACCATACCAGACCGAAGGAAAAGTCAAAATCAATGGCGGAGTGTAGCAAGAGCATGGCTGATGCGGAAAGTGCCGCAATGGAAACCGTTCGATCATTCTCATTTACTACAGTCAATTTTCTCAAGGCAACATAGATGAAAGCAATCAACATGCCCATAAACAATACAAAACCAATCCAACCCACACCTAGCAGGATCTCCAAGTAACCGCTGTGGATTTCATTACTTAAATAAGGCTCGTCTTGGTAAACAGCGTAGAGATATCTCCAAGCGTCCCCTCCTGCGCCAGTTACAATGTAATCTTTACTAATGCGAAGTGCGTCTTCATACATATTAAGACGACCCGAAGCACTACTTGTCTCTAAATTAATGTCATTCAAGCGTTCTTGCAGGCTAGATGGCAGCACACTGTGAACGACACCTGAATTTAATAAATCTGCCGCCAGGAGTGCACCGATGGCGACAATCACCACAGCTGTAATGTAACGGCCAGAACGCTTCAACAAGCCATTTCGCTCAATAAGTTTGTCGATGGCTGGATCCAGTTTTTGTTTGTGAGACAGAAACATTGATACAACTGTATATATTGCAATTGCCGCCACTAGAACGATTAGAGAAACAACGATTGGTGTATCTGAAGTGTACAACGCATATAATATGAGTGAAAATACAATCGAAATAAATGAATGAATAAGATAGATCAGCTGATTCTTAAACGGCAGCAGGATTAAGCCGATAAACCAAGCAATAGGGAAGAAGATAAAGACACCTCTCGAGTAAGACAACATGAATACTGTACCGAATAAGACCACAGGTAGAGCATATAAGCATACCATTTTGAAATGGGTTAGTTTACGAGTCGACATGATTAGGGAGAAAATCCAAAAAGCTCCCATGACAGCTCCGAATGTGTTCGCGTACTGGAAAGGTCCAGTTAATCTTTGCCCCATCACGATATCACGGTAGTCAATCCAACCCAGGTAGCCAAATAAAGAAAATAAAGCAATAGCGATTGCAGTGATTTGAAAAAACACAGGCAAATAATGACTCTTCTGCTTATCCTGCCTGAGCCAAATCAACATAACAAAGAACGAAGCATACGCCAACCAACGCAACAAATTATTGAAGTTTCCAATAGGGGATTCTGCGGTAAAGAATGCAATTAGATACGTGATAGGGATAATGAATATGAGTAAATAAACCGAAGGCAGTTCTGTCTTCTTTTTTACTAACATATAAATAACCCAGATCATGAAAGTAACGAATAGTGCGCTTTCGACAAAATACATTACATAATCGTCAAAAAATAACCCCTCACTATAAGGGGTAAAGAAGAAAACAGCACCAAGTATGGCGAAAACGAACCAGAACATAATTAACCTCCACTTTAAATTATTTTATCACTAAAATTGAACTTGTTATATTGTAATTATTCAATACATCTCTTGTATATATCTAAAGTACGCTGAGTGATTATACCCCAGGAAAATTCCAATTCCACTTTGGTCCTTGAACTTTTCCCCATTGACTCCAAGTGATCATCTTGTACGAGTTTTATTATACCTTCAGCAATAGCTCCTGCATCCTTAGGTTCAACCAGTATACCATTTGAGTTCTGATCAATAATTTCTGGGATTCCCCCTATATTAGTACCGAGTAGAGGTTTCCCACAAGCCATTGCTTCTAATCCGGATAAACTCGTAGCTTCCATTAATGACGGCAGCACTACGATATCACTAATTTGGTAATATTTCTTGATCTCATTATGGGGAATATCCCCCAATAATCTAATACTGTCACTAATTTTATTTTCATTAATAAATTCCATAATTTCTTGTTTATATGCAGGATAGTGAACATAATCGTTTCCGGAAATTAAGAAACTTATCTTTCTGTCCCCGATTTTCTTCAATATAGCTGGTATGGCCTCAACAAAATACTTAACACCCTTTGTAGGAGCCCATCTTCTAGCACAAAGAATTAAAATCTCCTCTTCATCATAACCTAATTCTTGTCTTAACCTATTCTTTTCTACACGATCTAATACAGTAAAGTCATCAAGGGATACCCCGTTTGGAATGTAAGTAACCCTTTCGGATTTCTTAAGAAAATTAATATTAATCAATTCTTTGCTAGGGCCTATTAAGTGCCTGTAGTGACTTAACAAGATTCTTAATGAGAGACGTAAAAATTTATTATTATTCAACATTAAAAATTCACCAGTATGATTTGTGATTATAACTGGTAATTGCTTACTCAACCTTTTTGTCGTAGATATGTTACCTATAAAATCGTGCTGATGTATGATATCAATAGGTTCCATCTTATTTAGACTGAGTATATATTCTGCAATTTTTTTACTATATAAATTAGGTCTTGCTTTCTTAAGAAAACCCATAAAAAAACTTAACTTCGAGTCGTTTGTATATTTATTATAAGATTTCGTTTTAGTTTTATCATTTAACATGTAAAACCTATGAACTTCCAAACCATCGTAATTTTCAACTTTAACAGCATTCCCATTTTTGGATTTTTCCATGATAGTATGAATAATTACGACCTTATGACCTAGTTTAATTAATTGTTTAGATAAATGATAAACATGGGTTTCAATTCCTCCAATTGTAGGAAAAAACATGCTAGTGATCATACAAATTTTCATTAACTACTACTCCTTAATAATATGCTGAAGTAACAAACTCATAAATACATTCGCACTGGTATTCCAATTATATTTCTTTACTTGTATTAATCCTTTAGCTCTTAACGATTTCTGTAACTCTTCATCTCGTATTACAAGTTCAATTTTTTCTGCTATATCTTGTGGACTGTTTGGATCACAATACACAGCTGCATCTCCACAAACCTCTGGAATTGATGAAGTATTAGACACGATTACTGGACATCCGGAAGCCATAGCTTCAATAGGTGGCAACCCAAATCCTTCATAGAAGGACGGAAATACGAAGCAACTTGCGTTCTTATAAAGGGCTATTAATTGTTCATCCGTAACATAACCAACATATTGGACGTTGCTTTGGTTATCCAACTGGTAGTTCCCTGATACTCTTCTATTAATAGCTCCGGCAACTACTATCGATACATCATACTCTTTAGTCATTAGATCTACTGCCTTAAGAATGGAATTAAAGTTCTTATTTGGATTTAAACTACTTACGGCGAGAATATATTTCTTTTGATCCAGACCTTGTTCTTTAAGAAACAAGTTGTCGGGTTGCAGTTCACCTTCTAATTGTTCTTTGCCTGGATAAACAACACTTATTTTGCAAGGTGTGACATCACAATATTTTGATATTTCATCTCTAGAAAAATTTGAGACTGTAGTAATAAATGAAGTGCTCTTAGTAAGTCTTTTCAATAGATATCTATACCAACTTCTAAATGTCCTGGAAAATGCCTTTGGGTTTGCGAAAACTGCTGCATCATGGATAGTAACCTGCTGCATCCTTTTGTACATTGGACCAGTGTTACATAAATTGACTAGGAATCCCCCTCTTGAAAAAAAAGGAAGCTCTAATTGCTCCCATGAATGTCCTTTTAATCTTCCAATCCTTTTAAGAAGAATATTTTTTAGTTTTATATCTATCATTAAATCACTTTTTCCCGGTACAAGTATTGTAACTGTCAAACCGCTACCATTTTGCTCAAGCCAATTATCAATTGATCTAACTAATTGGAATGCGTATCTTTGTACACCTGTGATTTTCTGTGTAAGAAAACGCCCGTTGATATAAATTTTCATTTTATCATTATACCCCTCGATTCCTCATTACTCCTATACAGCTTCTTAAATAAAATAATAAAACGCCCAACAAGAAATCCCGAGAAAATAAAGAGAGGTGTGGTCCCGCCAATCATTACATAACCTTTCCACGATAAGAAAATAATTAATATGCTAATCGTCAATATTTCAACTCTCTCTGAATATAATAGTCGATTTAAATTTGTCGATATCACATTTCTCCATAGATATACTGCCATCACAATATTAAAAATTATATATATTGCTAACCCTATAAAACCAGCATCCTTAAATACACTAATTATTGGTGTTTGAATTGCAAATCGATATCCTACTCCGACTGTACTCTCAAGATCGATCAGTTTAATTTCGCCCATATCATCATTTGAAAATTCAGATTTATAGGGAGATCCTAACCCTGAACCAATTAAATACCTCTGTTGTTCTGAATTCCCAATATAGGATAAATAATCTGTCAATTGGCCTGATCGAGTTTGAATTGATTTTGATGTAGCTAATTCATAAAAGAAGTTCGAGTTAATTGCTACAAATATCATCATAATTGTTACTAGAAAACTAATTAGGGAAACCCTAGATAACTTTTGTCTAATAAGAAATAATACTAAGATAATAAACGCAAAGTAAATAAAATTAGCTTTATAAATTGATAGTACATTCTGCATTAAAAAAAATAAAAATAGCAACCCAACGCAGAAATAACGAACTGTCTTATTTTTTGTATAATTGAACAAGTAGATTCCTAAGTAAGTAATAATAAACAAAGAAATTGTATATGCCCCTTCTTGGCTAATTATCTTTACAGTTTGCCCATATCTCACCCATAGTTCGTTTATTGGAAAAAACTGAAGTGATAAATAACCATTTATCAAAATCAATGCAATGGGAAACAAATATGAAGACAACTTCATATGATAATTTAAATAGTAATACGTTAGTACTAACGCAACATTAAAATAAATTAAACCTTTTATATTTATTAGAAATGTATTTCCACCATCAAGCCAGTAGCCTTTGAAAATAACGAAGGCAAACACAGAAATAAATAATATGAGTAATTCTTTTAAATAAATCAGTTTAAAAAGTGAGTCATTTTTATTTAGATACATCTTCATCATTTTAGGTAAAAGGACGATAAAAAGAAAAATAAATAAAATATCATATATACTAAAGGGCCCGACCAAATTATAATTCCAAATAAATGTCCTAGGAATAGCCATATTATAATCATGTATCTTTTTGATCATGATGTTATATGCTGAATTAAACGACATAAATAATAAGATGGAAACTAATTTCCCTCTCATATTTAAGTGCTTTTTCCAAATCCAGAATATAAAAATTACCGATGAAATAATAAATAATATTGTATCTATCAACATAGCATTGTTCATATAAATTCTCCGCAACACTTAAGAATTTGAAATTTGTTTATATACATTACAATACTCATTTATAGTTCTCTGTATATTAAATTGTTTTAGATAATTTTCCAAATCCAAACTCATTTCACGTAATAAATTTGGATAGTTTATTATTCTCTCTATGTTACTTCTTAACGATTCCGGCTGATTTGGATCAAAGATAAAACCAGTCTTCCCTTCTTCTATACATTCTGGTATACCACCTCGGTTAGATCCAATGACCGGCTTCCCATAAGAATATGCTTCTAATATCACCCTTGGCAAAGGCTCATGCCAAATAGATGGCGCAATTAACATATCAACCTCAGGCAAAATATCACTCGGATTCGTATATCCCAAGAACGTTATGTGATCAGGATACTTGCTATTATCAAGATTGGCTTGAATCTGTTCATCATATACTTTGCCCGCTAGAAGGAGTTCCGCATTATCAAGATCTTGAAACGTATCCAGCAGCAATTTCACACCCTTTGTTTCCTCAATCCTACCCATATATAAAAACTTGAGTCTTCGTTTTTCCCCTATCTTCTTGAAATCAAGTGTTGGGGATTGGATTACAGCACCATTAAAGATACGAGACGAAGGGGTATTCTGGAAATATCCAAAATGTTGATGCCTATCGATCATAAATTGTGAATTTCCTATTAAATGATGTACATAACCTTGATTAGACAGCCTTTTTTTACTCTCTGTATATAAGCTGCAGCTTGAGCATCGTTTTTCGCAGTTTTGATTCGCTTTAAACATCGTACTCTTAACGCACATTAGGCTAAAATCTCTAAGTGTATGTGCAACAGGTATCCCCATGTTGCGAGCAACGATCCATGGTGCAGTCGAAAGGCCTGTAATATTATTCGTATGAATTACATCTGGCCTTTCAACTGCTATAATATCTTTAACTTTTCTGGCCATGAACGGATTATGGGAATCGATTCCATGCCAAAGCATTTTCTGATACGATGGTTTAGATTTGGAGTCTACACCCCAATATAGATTGCGGTGTGATAAATAATAAACTTTAACCCCATTAACTTCTTGTACCTTATCCTCTTTGGCCGTGCTTACAATGACGGGTTGTATACCAAGCTGAACAAGACCCTCCGCTAGCAATTGTACTGATTTCTCTGCCCCGCCGACTATATTCGGGTAATATAATGTATTGAATATTAATACTTTCATATCTCGCCTCGTATTGAATAATTTATCAGACCTTTGTACAAAGATTCGGTCTTTTCGGCAATAATACTCCAAGAATAATCCTTCACTTTTTCAAAAGCGGTATTAGTTATTTGTTCAAGCATCTCTTGGTTCTGGTATAGTTTTACGATTGCTTTAGCTAGTTCATCCGAACTTTTAGGTGGTACTAATAACCCAGTTTGACCTGAAGTAATAATTTCCGGAAACCCACCTACATTGCTGGCTACAACTGCCTTTTTCATTGCCATGGCTTCTAGCGCGGCTAAGCTTACCGCCTCTTGTAAGGAAGGCAACACAACAATGTCAGCCACAGCATATACTTTTTCCATTTCCTCCATCGGAATATTACCTAAATACTTTACGTATGAAGTGATTCCTGAATCTGTAATGACTCTTTTCACGGCATTAATATACTCAATATTTGTATTTGGTGCTTCTTCACTGCCTAAAAACACAAACTGTAAATCCTCAGTCGTACGATCTTGTAGTATCTTTTTGATCGCTTCAGCGAAATATATATTCCCTTTAACTTCAGTCATTCTGCTTGGGCACAATATAGTAAATTTCCCTTCTTCTAAGCCAAAACGGTTGCAGTCCTTGGGAATGTCCGGCCGAAAGCGACGAGTATTTACTCCATTTGGGATATATCTGAGAAACTGTTCATCATTTATAAGCATTCTCGCCTTTTGTGTTCTTTCTTCGCTCACGCCTATAACCGCATGTACACCATGATATAGCCATTTGAGTAATCTTCTCTTCATAGGCGACTCATATTGTTCAATATACCCTGAAGTATGATTCGTCCAAACCCATTTGCATATTTTATGAAATCGCTTTGCAGATAAAGTGGAGTCCAAGTGGTCATGCTGATGGATGAGGTCTACTGGACCGAATTGTTTATTGACCATTTTCACAATACTATTAACATATGCGGTTCGCTTCAACCATTCAATTTTTCCGATAGAATGCCCAATGAATTCAGCCTTAATGACATGTACACCTTCGAGTTGATAGCTCTCAAGGCGATTCTTTCTCCCACTTAATGCATTTATTACAATTACCTCATGGCCCCTGTTTGTCAATTCAGTCGACAAATGATAGACATGGGAAGCAATACCACCTATATTGGGAAGAAAATCAGCGGTTAACATGATAATTCTCATTTCAATTCACTCCAAGGTCTCTATACTTTAGATCCGGGCTGTACTGTTTTGCCTAACCTATTAAACAACCCATCCCGCAGTCCTTTGTATAGAATCCTGATCTTTGTTGTAACTTTTTTATATTTTAATATTTCTTTCATCATCACCCATGAAAAATATAAGAATGATCTAAAGTACCTTACCCAAAAGTTACCGTGAAGCCTATCTAATATAACCATATTCCGAACATAATAATAATCCTTCCATCCCCACTCGGAAACTTCAGGCTGTACCAATTTCCTAACCATTCGAGCTGAAGGAATAATAAACAGTTTATACCCTGCTTTTGAAATACGAATGGAATAGTCTGTATCGTCTCCAATAATGAAGAAGTCTTTCTCTGGCAACCCGATCTCATCAATTATCTTCTTCCGAATCAGCGGCCCTTCGAAAGCAACTGTCTTTATTTCCAGTCCGGATTCCGGAAGCTCATCTACCGTCCTGTAGAGCCCCATTACAGATTCGGAGCTGTAGGGCTTCACCGGATTGGAGTAATTTAATGATACCTTCTCATATGCAGCAAGTTCCCCGTTCATTGTCGTTCTCGCTGGCATGAGTACTCCAACATCTTGCTGCAAGCACAAGTTCGATTTCAAAAGCTTTTCTAAGCAGTCCGAATCAGGAATGACGTCATCGTCCATTAACCACACCCAGTCAAAGGAATCATCACCTGCTCTTCTCATACCTTCATGGAATCCTCCAGCACCACCGGTATTTTCAGGGAGCCTTGTATAGCTGATTCTTATCCCTTGATATTCGGTTTCAGTTGACCATATAATGTTGCTTTCAATATCGGGATACGCAGTTATATACCGATACTTTATCATTAGATGGGGCGTGTCTATTGAGGAAGCATTGTCTATAATCATAATCGTATCAAGCGGATAGCTTTGATTCACCAACGATTCAATACATTCAATCAACAGTTCGGCCCGATTAAATGTTACAATCACTGCACATACACTTGGCGCTTGTTTCATATTACATCTCCATATAATTGATTAAACAAACCCAGTGCCCTCGCCACGACGGCATCCATATCGAAATATTGATACTCCGCAAGTCGCCCTGCAAAGATCACCGGTTCAATGGAATCTCCTAGACGCTTATACTTCTTATATAATTCAAGGTTTCCGTCATTCTTAATCGGATAATACGCATCGTTCTGCCCAGGCACATAGTCTTGAGAAAATTCTTTGACAGTTGTGGAACCGTCCACTTTCTGTCCGGTTAGATGTTTAAACTCCGTCATTCGTGTAAAGTTATAGTTGTTATTGTAATTAACTGTTCCTACATCTTGTACAAGATCATCCTTCCAATGCTCGAATTGGAACCTCAAAGAGCGATATGGAAGCTTGCCAAACTTATAGTCAAAGAAATAATCGATTGGACCTGTATAAATGAGCTTACCTTCGAACGGCTGATTCATGAATGTGATCAGTTGTGCTTCTGTATCGACCGCCATCAGCTCTTTGTAATCTGTGTTCAGCATGACTTTAATGTTCGGATGAGCCAGCATACGTTCGAACATCTTCGTATACCCGTGAGAAGGCATGCCCTGGTAGACATCTTGAAAGTAGCGGTTATCCCTGCTGATATATACGGGAACTCTGCCTGTAACGGTTGGATCCAATTCCTCCGGCTTCACTCCCCACTGCTTCACCGTGTAATTCAAGAATACTTTCTCGTACACATATTGAGCCAAGTACTGCAAATCTGAATCAGATACTTCTCTAAGCTTCAGAATAGGCACTTTCACATTGTAACCAAAATGCCCAATCAATTTTTCCTCCAGCCTATTGGCCAGACTGCTTGGAAACAACTGATGCAGACTATTCAGGTTGAATGGAACCGGCACCTTATGACCGTCAATCAGACCAAGTACCTCATGCTGATATGTCCGCCAGTCCGTAAATTGTGATAGATAATCCCATACTTCCTTCGAGCGGGTATGAAATATATGCGGACCATACTGATGGATCAATACTCCGTGCTCATCATAGCAATCATAAGCGTTGCCACCAATGTGGTTTCTTTGTTCAATGATTAATACTTTCTTATTTAATTGGCTTGCAAGCCTCTCCGCTAAGGTTGACCCTACGAAACCCGCACCGACAATGATGTAATCAAACATCTTGACCCTCCCATGTAACCTGTTTTTTGTTGTTGCCAAAGAATCTATACCCTTTGATCGTTAGATAAATAAACATCGTCACCGTGACCGCAATTTCCGTACTTAGCACACTAATCGCTGTACCGATGTGTTCGAAATAAGGAACGATCGTAAACGCTAAGATGATATTAAACAAACCCGATCCCATGAGAATTCTTGAGAATGCCTTCTTATGACCGAAAGTAAGCATCGTTTGCACACCAAATATATTGCTTAAGCCAATAATAAATGGAAGGAAGGAAAGGATCTGTATAATGACCACGGACGATTTGTACTCAGTGCCTAAGATGATATTTACTGCCGGTTCCGCAAGTACGAAGACGATAAATGCCCCTACAAAAGTAGCGCTTCCGACGATGAACAATACTTTCTTTATAAATGCAAACGCCCTGCTGTATGATTGCGCAGCTAGTTTACTAATGTATGGGTACACCGTTTGTGTAATCGGAGTGATTAAGCCCTGAATCGCTTTAATCACTTTTTCCCCCGAAGCGTAATAACCAACAACCGTGCTGCTTGCGAACAAACCTAGTATGAACGTATTGCTGACTGTATATAAATTGATGGCGATTTGTGAAATGAAGACATGCCAGCCTTCCTTGAGCTGATACACGAGCTGATGTCTTGTGGGCAGCTGGAACTTGACCTTGTGCCGAACAAGAACAATCCAAATTGCCACGATGCCAATAAAGACAACTCCAATAGAATTAAGCAGGGGCACAAATATATAGTCTCCTTCGCCGCGAATCACTACAAAGACCAAAACGGTGGATATGAACTTACTTACAATGTTCAACATCGTAATGTATTTCATATTCTCTATCCCCTGGAAGTACCAGATCGGGAAAAGAACATTGCCCAGTACCAACCCATAGGTTAAGATATACAGCATCGCATCAGAAGAAAATTTATCTATTGAAAATACAATGGATATCATTACAAGAAAGTTGAGCAGCATCAGCGAGACTTTTATGACCATAACGGATGAAAAAATCTCGGATACCTTGTTCTTGTCCTCCCGATGGATTGAAATCATCCGGGTCGCTGACAAATTAAAACCATAGTCGGTCAGCATCACAAAATACGTAATAAAGGCTTGGCCGAAAGCGACCAATCCGTAGTTTCCCGGGCCGAGCACCCTTACCAAGTAAGGCAATGTTAGGAGCGGCAATATATAATTGGTTCCTTGAAGAAAGATAAGGGATATAAAATTTTGCACTAATCGCTTCTTGTCTGACATTTCATTACTTCATCCATTCTACGAACTTTGCGATACCCTCTTGAATCGGTACTTGAGGCTTGTATCCAAGCTTTTCCGCTGATTTATGAAGATCAGCCCACGTACGAGGAACATCCCCTACTTGCGGCTCCTTCCACTCAATATTGGCCTCCATACGTACCGCATTCTCAATTGTTCGAACGAGGTCAATCAGCTGCGTTGGACGGTCATTGCCTAAATTAAACACTTCATACCCTTTTGTCTCATATTCAATTGCCGCACGTATTCCAACAACAATGTCCGATACGAATGTATAGTCTCGGCTGGTCGTTCCGTCACCGAACAATGGAATGGGTTGCCCGTTCATGATACGCTCTGTAAATTTACGAATCGCCAGATCCGGTCGCTGTCTTGGACCATATACCGTGAAAAATCGCAGCGCAACGATTGGCAACTTATAGCAGTTGTTGAAGCTCATGCATAATGATTCACCCGCTGCCTTAGTTGCACCATAAGGAGATGCTGTAAGCAGAGTTGGATCTGATTCAGAGAAAGGAACTTTGCTGTTCAGACCGTATACAGAACTGGAGGAACCAAAGACGAACTTCTTCACACCGTGCTTTCTCGATGCATCCAGAAGCACGCTAGTCCCCTCAATATTTGTCTTCACATACGCAATAGGATCTTCTACAGACGGTCTAACACCAGCCTTGGCGGCTAAATGCACCACTGCCTCTGGCTGTACCTCAGCAAATATCTCCAGAACCCGTGCCGTATCGCAAATATTAGCTTCATACAGTTTATATAGGGGATGCTCCTGATGCGCTTGAATATTTTGTTCCTTCAATTCCCTGCTGTAAAACGGATCAAAATTGTCAATGACCGTAACTCGGCAGCCATCCGCTAATAAGGAATCAACTAAATGGCTACCAATAAATCCTGCACCGCCTGTAACCAAAACATTTTTATACATATATTAATAAGCTCCCTTTCTCTTAAGAACGGCAAAGATCGTCTTAAATAAAATCTTCAAATCCAAAGCGATGGATTGGTTATACACATAATATAATTCGATATCCACTCTCTCTGGGTAACCAGTTTCACTTCTCCCGCTAACTTGCCAATACCCAGTTACGCCAGGCTTCACAGATAAGAAGTCGAACATGAGATGTTCATATTCCTGAAGTTCCTCCTCAACTACCGGTCTAGGACCCACCAAGCTCATGTCACCTTTCAACACATTGAACAGTTGAGGTAGCTCATCCAAGCTCGTTCTTCTTAAGAATGCCCCGAACTTCGTAATTCTTGGATCCTCCGACGGATCAAGTTTATAATTATTTTCTATATATTTGCGATATAATTCCGGGTTTTGTTTCAATTTATTTTCAGCATCCATGACCATAGAACGAAATTTATAAATATAAAACTTTTTACCATCCTTACCGATCCGCCATTGCTTGAAAATAGCCGGCCCAGGGGAAATGAACTTCTGAGCGCACCATATTCCTGCGAAAACTGGTAAGGTTATGATAATGAGAACAAAAGATAACACGACATCTATCGTTCTCTTCATAAAAGAATCCCAAGCAGATAATTTCGTACCAATTTGAACATATGGAAACGGATCGACTTGATCATATCCGACTTTCGTCGTCACTAAATCAAATAACTCAGGAATGATTTTAACATTAATCTTAAATCTCTTTACCGACTTCAACAGCTCATATATTGTCGCTCTTTCAGAAGGAATGGTGACAATAATCTCATCGACCTCAAATTGATCGATTACACTCTCAATATCGGCAAGCCTTCCACGTACATCATCACCAACTTTATGATCATCTACATAACCAACGACTTGATAACCTAAACTTCTAGAGCTCTCAAGCTTTTCTTGTAAACTATGACCTATTTTTCCTGCGCCGACGATAAGAACATTTTTAGTAATGACTTTTTGAGATGCTAAATAGGCAATTATACCTCTTTTCACTAACCTCAATACCCATGATGATAGAAGCAATCCGACGAAAAACAATCCGATGACTACGCGTGAATAGTTAACCGACGTTTTAAGCATAAACAGTATTCCTGCAGTTACCATAAAGGTATAGAACGAAACTCGAGTTAATTGGAAAAGCTCACCGATCCAGTTATAAGGCGACACTAGCTTGAACAGTCCTCGGCTTACCAGTTGGAACACAAACAGTGCTAAAATAAATCCCAGTAGGGTGACATAATGTCTTGAAATATCTACGTCCATGTACCAGCTGAATATCCCAGTATACATGGATATGAACATCACAATCTCTGCGATGATTAATCCTGCATTAAAAAGATTCAGCCATTTAAATTTATTTTGTTTTCTACGTGAACCGGTCTGAATACTGGTTAAACTCGCCTGGACATCCATCATCTTTGCTTGCACAACACTTCCCCCTATAACTGGCTATTGTTACAGTAAAAAAGACTCATTACAGACGGCACTATTTTTCATGTAATGAGTCGTATGATTTTTTTATAAAGCTGTATTTACACTCTTACTGCCTTTTACGGGTGCCGTGTTTACCCAATAATGTCTAATAAAGACAACAACAATACCTATCATAAATCCTAGAACTACGGAAATCACTAAATTAAGTGTCTTATTCGGTCCAACAGGTATCTCCGGTGCAATTCCTGGCGACACAAACACCGCACTAGAACCATTCAACATTCTTTCTGTTTCCAAAGTACTTAGCTTCTCATCGTTGATCTGCTGTTCTAATTCAGCAATCACTGTATTATGTTCATTGATCCGATTGGTAAGAGCATCGAACTGCTGCTGCAGCTTGGCCAAGGTAATATTGGCATTCGCTAATTTTGACTTCAACTCAGTAAATACTGGATTGACTTCTTCATCAATATATTGCATGCCACCTGCATCAACAGCGCTCATATCATTGCTCTCCTCTGCAATCGACTGCAGAAATGGCTCTTCCGTGAGTGATTTTCTAGTCACTAATATTTCAGGTACATTAGCTAGCTCTTCTTCTGTCTTCTTCACTTCACCATATGCAATGGCAATGTCGCTTTGCAGCTGCTCTTGCTGTGCCTTGTATCCTACGATCTTCTGAGAACGATCTGTAATTTCGGCCCGCATTCCTAATTCATAAGCCACTTGATTGGCTATTTTACTGATATGTTCCGGGTCAGTCCCTTTCATTGTCACATTGACAACATTCGAATTTTGAACTAATTCAACATTTAAGCTATCACGCACGGAGGCGAAGCTGTATTTCTCTGGATCTAAATTCAGTTTTTGCACAATCCGATTAATAGACACATCACTCTTAATCGTCTGAGTCAACGAATTCATGTATGATAGCTGTTGCTGCCCTTCTTCAACTACATTAAAACGGACAACAGCCTTGGCTTCATAAGTGACTGGCAGTATGAAAAAACTAATGATCAACGAAGCAACGATAGCGACTGCGGTGATAGATGCAATCAGCCACTTGCCTTTCCAGATGGTCTCTAGTAATTCCCGTAAACTGATTTCTTCCTGCATCATTTAAACCCCTTATCCATAGTCATCTTTTACTCACTACAAAACACAACATTTCCTTACAAAATCTATCAAGTTGCGCAACTCAAGTATAACTTCATTTAGAGCATGAGGCAACCCATCATTAATTGCCACCTGGATGAACGGATACCTAGAAATATGTTCGTGTAAAAAAGAATACGCAAAGAGCTGCAGCCAGCTGCTTTGCGCATTCTTAATCACGTTAATATGACTGAATTATTCCGAATAAAATTGTGTAAAGTATTTGCTGGCAACCAGTTTCTTATGGCCCTGATATTGGTCATATATATTCACTTCGAAGCCCTCAAGCTCCATTAACTTACTGAGCAAATCTCCAATATTCATGCTGGCATTGAATGTGCCATTGTTCGTTCCCACGAGCAGATCCTTCTCAAACTCGTAAGTTTGCGTATATTTGTTATCTCCATCAACCAATTCGATGATTAATTGGTGACCGTCAGGAGCGACCTCATACAGTCGATCTTTCGTTAATTCATAGTTGAAGTCAATACGTACGCCAGAACTGTGTACTACAATTTTAGCACTGTTTACATTAAAGGTGTATGGGTATACCTCGATGTTCGTGAAATCCTTCTTCGGATTAATGCCCGTCTCATAAGGGAGCTCCAACACACCAGCTT
Organism: Marinicrinis lubricantis; assembly: GCF_042658665.1. Lineage (NCBI taxonomy): Bacteria > Bacillati > Bacillota > Bacilli > Caryophanales > Paenibacillaceae > Marinicrinis > Marinicrinis lubricantis. Next base: position 87,485 of record NZ_JBHSQV010000027.1, on the reverse strand, counting down.
GCATATAGCCTTGTGCCTCTTCTCCGCCAATAAGCTGGCCAACCACCAATTCAAGACCTTCTGTCGTATAACTGTATGGCACGACCGTCCAGAAGGAGATTAATGCTTTACCGCCTGCACTAATACTTTGTTCCACTTTGGATTGAGACAATTTAAAGTATTGATCGTCTTCCGTTTTCAAGTATCCTACAAGCTCGGCAAGTTCGGTTTGGCGCTTCTCGGCGTTTTCCACTTCCACTTCAAGCTCCAATATTTTTGTGGATGAAGCGGTATAAGTTTTTAACTTACGAACCTTAATGTTAGCCTGCTTGCCAACTGCGTCGATGGTGAAGGACTCATCTGCACTTACAGTTGGTAAATCAAAATTCGTTGAAGCATGAGCAAAAGTCGCCAAATCCAGCGCATCTTCTTCCGTCAGCTTCTCTTTCACATCCAATTCGATCGTACTATATTGATACGTATAAGGAACTTTCGTATAGACGATATAATTGGCCGCCTTTCCAACCGGTATGCCTAACATCTGATCAAGCAGCATCCATTCTGTACCGTTCGCATCAAGTGCCACTCCGTCTAGATTGAACTGCCCTGTCAAATCGGGCATTGGCAGTGAGACTGTATCTTTATTCTCGACTTTAATTTCAGCTGCAATAATATCCATATCATCCCAAGGGAGCTTTTGAATACTTGTTAACGTAACACCATATTTACCGTCCTCATTAGAGAACTCATAAGTCTGCCCCTTCGTATAACTATCCGAACCGCCTGTCACCGGCTTCGCCAATTTAAATACTGCTATGGTATATCCACCTTTATCTGCTGCTTCCTTGATAACAAGCTGATTCGAATCTACATTGACATCATCAGGAATGGCAGCGGCTCCTTCAATCGTTTTCGATGCTTTCGGATTGATAGATAAATCCTTTAGCGTTGAAGATGAAGGATATTTCAGCCCATCTGCAGTGGATACCTCAAATTCGTAGTTGGGTAAAGTAACAGCCACATTCCCCTTATTCGTGAAGGTCAATTCCCATTTGATTTGATGTTCGTTATTTCTTTCGAATGTGAATACATCTTCTACGACGACTTCAACATCCACATTCCCAACCTGAATCGTCTTCGCCTCATTCTCTGGAACGGTTACTTCACCAACGTTTTTCGTATTTAAGCCTAAGTATGCAGCAGGTAATTCTACCTCTCCATCCTTTTTGGCAACAACCAGACTCCATCCATCCAAACTCACTTCAGCAGGAATATTCCCAGTTAAGTTAAACTTCAATTCATCTAATGGCTGCAGCATCTTATCTTCAGGAATACCAACAGCATTTAATTGATATAACGTGTTATTCTTCGTCTTGATGTAATAAGTTAGTTCCGGAATGGTTGTTGTCTTGGTCCCCGTATTGGTAAGAGCAATCTGCAGATTAGTACTCGTGTACTGATCTCCCTGACCGAATGTCGATCTAACCACTCCTATATTTAAATTTGCACCGCTGTTCACGATGGATGCAGCTTCACCGGCTTTAGTAATATAAGTGTAGTTTGCAGGTACTGATATGGTACCTAATACCTTCTCGTAAGAAGGTTGACTGAAATCCCACTCAATAAATTTCACCATTAAATCAGTGATCTTAACATTATTGTTTACAACCGCATAATACGTATACGTTTGCGTGGACAATGAACTAATACTGTTCTTATTCTTATCAGACTCTACCAGCTTAACCATGAACGCCGTGCCGCTCTTCGTCGTCAATTTCACCCAGTAATCGATAAAGGATAGCTCTTTCTGTTCCTTATTATGTACCGTGAAGGTAAACGCTACAACTTTATTTTGATTGCTAGGGATCTCTAAAATTTGATCGAGTTCAAAATAGCTTTTGCTGTTGATCATAACTTTGCCTAATGACGTTGTTTTGGCAGCTGTTGCAGTACTTCCCGTATCTGCGGTTATCGACGTAACTGGCAGGATTAAAGCACAAATCAGTATGAAGCTTAATATCCCACTTATAACCTTTCGTCTACTTGAATGAAGCATTCCTATTCCTCCCGTAATTTGGATCATCTATAGTAATAGACGAACGCTGGAATGGAAAAGTTTCGCAGAAAATAAAAAAGCTCTATTATCAATATTTTTCACAAAAATGATCATGATAGAGACGTTTACCTATTCATATATCGTTTTTAACACACAAAAAAAAGACCGGGTATTTACCCGGTCTTTTTAGAAGCTTAAAACAAATTACTCAACAGCTACTTTGAAGCTGAATGTAGAACCGTTTTGAGCTTGAACTGCTACAGTGATTTCATCACCAGCAACAGCGGATGCGAAGGACTTAGAAGTCGTTACTGTTCTGAACTTGCTTGCGCTAGTAATTTCAACGCCGTATTGGTCAACGACTTTCACTACTGCATTTGCAAGAGTACGCTCAGTCAGACCATTGATCGTAGCTTCGGAAATTACAACTACGCCATCAGTGTCTTTCGTTGCACCGCTTCCGTCTCTCAATTCGTACTTCGTAGCAACTGGAGCAGCTTCAGTAACAGTCAACTCTACATTGTGAGTTACAAGACCGCCATCTTTAACTTTACCAGTTACAACTACAGTGTATTTCTTCTCTTTATCGATATCAGCGGCCATAGTTGACTCAGCATGGAAGTGACCAGCATTGTATACTAAACCGGTATCGATATAAGTTTGATCTGTTACAGTGTAGTAGTTTGTGTCGTCGACTGGAAGAGTAACCTTCGTGTCGTCGTTCAACAAACCTTCAACTTTCAGTTTCTTCTTGTAAGTTACGCCGCCAGTGTAAAGCGGATCTACAGAACCTACTGCATAGTCAACGATTTCATCTACAGCAACCGCTCTTACAGTGAAGTCGTAGGAGATGTTTTCAAGCAGAGTAGCGCCATCTTTCAATTGCACGTTGATTGTGGAGCTACCTTTTACTGCTGCAGTTACATTACCAGTTCCTACAGTTACGTTACCGTTGTTGGAAGTTACAACTGGAGTCAGACCGAAGTCAGCAGCAGTCTTGATTCTTCCGTATTGGTCAGAAACTTGGATGTTATCTGCATCAAATTCAGCAGTTGCACCAATAGCGATTGCTCTGTTGAAGTCTTTAGTACCATAGATACCTTCAACTTCAGCTTGTGGTTGAAGCGTTAATGTTGCAAATACTGGCTTATAAGTTGCAGTTGTAGCAGTTACTGTAATTTGAACTGCTCTTTCAAGAGCTGGTGCACTAGATGCATCTAATACCAATTTCGCTTTACCAGTCTCGTAGTCAGTTTTGAACTCGATGTTCAAACCGGAAACACCGGATGCTACAAGATTGCTCAATCCTGCTTCGATATCATCTTCGTCAGTGATTTCGTTACCGAATTGGTCAACAGCGGAGAATGCAAGTTCATTCTCTTCACCAGCGACGATCACATCAGCGCCTTCGATTGTCAAAGCTTCCAATTTAGCAGCAGGAGCTACTTCTACCGCATATTGAGAAGCACCGCCAACATGCTTATGAACGAAAGTTACGTTAGCTGTACCGTCGAAACGTACAGAAGATGTTGGGTTCGCCAATTGAAGTACGTTTCTTTGCTCTTCATCAACAGTCAATGTTGTGAAGTTACCAACATTCAAGATGGAAGGATTGTCGGAATATACTTGAAGATCATCTGCAATGTAGCTGATGTTATCAAAGTCGTTACCATATTGATCCTTCGCATTGAATACTAAGTAGTATTCGGAAAGATTAGAAGCAGAAGTCAGCTCTTTATTGTTTGCGTGGTAAACTTTTTCTACTTCGATCTTAGCTGCTCTTGCAGGAAGATCAACTTTCAATTGCTTCGTTGCGTTTTTACCAGTTCCGATGTGGGTTACGCTGAAGTATACAGTTTCACCAACATAGTAGTCATCATATGCATTCACTGTAACAGTGTTGCCAGTGCCGCCATAGGATGCTGCTTTAGTAGCATAAATTTGAAGATTTCCTCTTTGTGCTTTCGTGATATCTTCACCGTATTGGTTTTCAACCAACAATTGTGCAGTAATCACTTTGTCATTGTTGCGATCAAGAGGAGCAACGTCACCAACGATTTCAACGCTGGATACAGTCTCATCTTCAACAGTTACAGATGCGCTCAACTCTTCAGCTGCTGCACCTTTCGCTGTTACTGTGTAAGTACCTTTCACCAATTTAGCAACTAATTCGATAGTAGCTGTTTTGTTGTCTTCGGAGAAAGTAATTTCTTTAACAGAAGCGTTACCTACACCTTTTTTAACTGTGAATTCTACAGAATCCTTATCAACAGCTTTGCTGAAAGTTACTTGTAACTTCTTAGCACCAACTGCTTGAACAGCGTATTCTGGAGCTTCTGGATTTTGTACTTGATAAGTGCTGTAAGAAGAATTGATCAGGTCAGCACGAGTAGCTGGTACAGTGTAATCAGCTTGCTCTTCGATCAGACCTGCTTCGATTGCAGCTGCTACATAACCAGTAGCCCATGAAGATACATTACCGGATACTTCAGCATCTTCTTTTACTTCAAGACCAAGAATGCTAACCATGATTCTTGCGATTTGCTCGAAAGTTACTTCGCCAGCTGGTTGGAATCCGTTGCCAGTACCTTCCATGATTTTGTCTGCATTCGCAGCTTCTACTTCTTCGAACGCCCAGTTACCAACAGGAACGTCAGCGAAAGTAGCTTCAGCTGGAGGGTTGTTCAGATCCAAACCTTTCAGTAATGCAGAGATGCGTGCCATTTCGTCACGACGAATGTTGTCTTCAAGAGCTGCTTCGCCGCTAGCGCCTTTACCTTCAAATACGCCTTTTTCTTTCAGATAGTTGAATTTCTCGATTGGAGTTGTTGCATCAGCAGCAAACGCAGATCCGAATGCGGAAAACGTTAGTGCAGCTGCAAGAACCGCGGATAAACTTTTCTTCATAACCTTTCTTTCTCCTCCTCGAATTGCTTTCTGATTATGAGATTTGCTCTCATTTACATAATGTACTGGATAGCTCGATTTCCTCATTGCCCGAGTCACCCCCTTCCCAGAGTAGAGCGCCATTTATAAATAAATTAAGTCTGTAACAGGTTGAGTGTCACAGAAACTAGTAAACGGTTTAATAGAGACACAAACACCACTTTAACTATTATACAATGGTGATTATGCATCGTAAAGAGAAAACTGAAAAGTTTTTCCTATTGAAACGAGATTCTTCGACACCAATCTACTAAACTGGCAAAGATCATCGCTTCTTCGTCGAACCTTGTTTTCTTGCTTTACTCATCTTATTAAACGCATCGTTTCAAAAAAAGTTGCGGGTGTTTCAAAAAACTTTTTTTGCGAACGATTCGGACCACCCTATGATAAGTATGAATGGCTGCTCCGGGATATGTCTGAAGCCTTGAACCAGCTTGGTCTCGGCTACGTTTTTTAGTATACACGCACCCTGCTGTTTCGTCATTGTCAAAGTTTTACCAAAACAATCGCTGCAACATTGCTTTTTGCCATTCACCATGAAACGTTCATTTCTATGCTAATCCTGAGGAATCAGCCACTTCGCTGACACATAGTTACTGACGATTTCCGCACCCGCCGGGTTCACATGATTCACATCCCGAAAATGATCCGGAAACGTAAGCAGATCCTTCGGCAGCACATCAAGCACCGCACCATATTGATCGGCTAGCTCTTGCATTAGATCCAGGTACATGTTTTGTTCCTTCATATATATAGAAGAAGATTCCTTCTCGAAGTGCTCCGACCTTGGCAGCTGAACCAATACGATTTCGATTCCCCTCTGCTGCATATCAGCAAGCATTCGTTCGAACGCCTCCGTACGAACTCCCTCCAAGTCATAATTCTCAAACCAACGATCCGCCACCTCTTTAGCATATGCCGGTTCACGGTCCTTTGGAGGCGACCATTCGACCGGAGCCAATCCCCCATTGTGGATAGGGACCTCATCCCTGAGCTCCCCCTTGCGATATTTGTCCCACATCATCGTCCAGATCGTCCGCATATCATAAGACTTCAGCATCCAACCAAGCAGCAGATCGCCGTAGTTGTCTGAATTCATGACCTTCAACCGATCAGATATCCCGGCAAAATATTTAAATTTAATATCCTCTGCCGCTTCTGCATTATTAAATTGATGTTCATTGATTACAACGATGGCCTGCTTCATATTCGGCAGTTCATCTTCATACTGCTTGTATATTTGGGCAATGTCATACGCCGAGCCTCCGCTCAGGCTGAAATTATAAATGCTTCCCTCCTGCATACCGCTCGCGCTAGCCATCACATCTGGACGCAGCGCATCCATTCCTAAAGAATCGCCGAAGATCCCCACCTGAATCTGTTCTGCATTTTCCGCTTGAAAAGAAGCATCCATCTCTGCGATTTGCCCGATAAAGCCCGGTGACTTGCCATAGAATGCGAGATTGCGAAAAATAAACACTTCCGCCAAAATCAACAGCACAATAAATCCAGACAGTCCAATGCTGCTGCGAAGGAGCGTTTTTTTGCCTTTTGATTTGGTTTTACGGGAAAGTCCATCATGACCATTAGAATTGGAAGTAAATGAAGTCATACGCTTCTCCCTTCTGCAAATAAAAGATCACCAGTACGATGAGCACATATGCCGCGCTGCGTACAGGGAACGGAACATAGTGCCACAGCTTCGATGCCTTGTGCTCGTAGTGGCGGATGAAGTATTCAACGATATGCAGTAGAAACAATGCGGCCATCCAGACCAATTCCGGATGTTTCAGCAGCTCCAGCATTGGCATTTGTATCATTTTCACCGTCATATCCCAGGCCTGTCCGATACTCTGCGCACGGAAGAATACCCAAGTCCACGTAATCACATGGAAGAATACGAGTACGGCGAATACACGGTAGACTTTACTCTTCCGCAGCTGTTCCACCCATCCCAGTCGGTTCAGCTTCAGCGACCATTTATGCACAATCTGCAGCAGTCCGTGCACCCCGCCCCATACGACGAACGTCCACATCGCCCCATGCCATAGACCGGAAATGAGCATCGCTGCCAGCAAGTTAAACTGCACTCGAATCGGGCCCTTCCTGTTTCCGCCGAGTCCAATGTATATGTAATCCCTGATCCACCGGGACAATGAGATGTGCCATCTTTTCCAGAACTCCGTCGGACTGGCGCTTAAATACGGCGTGTCAAAGTTGAGAATGAGCCGAATACCGAGAATACATCCTAAGCCCATCGCCATATCGCTGTATGCCGAGAAGTCATAATAAATTTGAAAGCCGAAGCCGTAAGCGGCAATCCACGATTCGACCGAAGAAATGGCATCTCCTTTCGCAAACAATGGATTCACAATTTCTGCAATCGGATCGGCGAGCGCAATCTTCTTCAAAAGTCCAACCACAAAGAGGAACAACCCATATTTGATCTCGGACCAACGGAGCTTCTTCTGTTGAATCTCATCCAGCTGCGGAATCAGCTCATCCCCTCGCATAATCGGTCCGGCCACCAGCTGCGGGAACAAGGAAATATATACCCAAAACCGAACGAGCGATGTCGTCGGAACGATGTCCCCTCTCCGCACATCAATCAAATAAGACAACAGCTGAAACGTATAAAAGGAGATCCCGACCGGCAAAATAATGCTCGATGCCAAGCTGTCATAAATGCCAACAGATAGACCCGTGATCTCCTTAAGCGTATCCAGTAAAAATAACGTGTATTTAAAGAAAACCAGGTTGGCGATGTTAAGCAGGATACCAACCCAGAACAACCATCGGGATTTCTTCATCCCATGAACACAGAGGAATGTCGCGATCGTGACAAACAAAAATACCGCGAGCATCCCCCATCCGGAAGCCGCATAAAAAATGACGTTGCCGATCGCTAAAATCGCGATCCGTGCTTTTCGAAATAATGCATACCCGATAAAAAGCAGGGCAAAAAAGATCCAAAAATTCGGCGAATGAAAAACCATAGTACACTTCCCCCATTTTCGAGCCTATACTAGGCTGCCCGTTCAAGCATCATGAACTCGTGCATCCATTAAATACAACAAAACCCCCATACCCCGTTAGAGGCATGAGGGTCTGAAATCGACAACAGCTTATTTCATCATCCGCGAGTGCGTTCTCAGCTTCTTAAACCAATTGATCATTGGCTTTCGCGTTTGGCTGAAAATACCGATCGCTTCCGCCCCGATGTGCAGTGCCAGCAGAAGCAGCGGGATCGCAACAAGCGCAACCCACAATGCGACTTGGGAAAGTACAATCGCACATACACCAAAGAGCGAAGCAATGCCGTAAATGATGAGCACGGTTGAACGATGGCTGAATCCGGCTTGGAGCAGGCAATGATGCAGATGGCTCTTGTCAGCGACGGAGATCGGTGTACGGTTCAAAATCCGACGAATGATCGCAAAGAATGTATCAGATAATGGCACGCCCAAAATTAACAGCGGTACAACAAAGGATACCAGCGTCGTCTGCTTAAACCCTAAAATGGACAAAGTCGCTAAGGCGAATCCAAGGAACAGCGCTCCCGAATCCCCCATAAATATTTTCGCCGGATGGAAATTATACACCAAGAAGCCCAGAATACTGCCGAGCAAAATGGCACACAGCACAATAACCGTCACATTTCCCATCATGATAGCCATAATCAATGTCGTTGTTGTTGCAATGGCAGATACGCCTGCAGCTAAACCATCCAATCCATCAATCAGATTAATCGCATTTGTCACACCGACAATCCAGATGATCGTCAGCGGAATACTGATCCATTCCCCAAGCGTCGTCGACTCACCGAACGGAATTTTCACAAATTCCACCTTGAGATCGAACACGACAACGACCACGACAGCGGCGGCAATCTGTCCAAGCAGCTTCAGCTTCGGGGAAAGCTCGAATCGATCGTCCAGCGCTCCGACGAGTACGATAATCGATCCTCCGATGAGAAGACCCCACGCTGCATTCGCATGATAGGAATCGAGCGCCGGAATAATCATCATAAAAGCGGCAATGAACGCCAAGTAAATCGCCAACCCGCCGAGCCTTGGCATAATGCGGGTATGTACCTTCCGATGGTTCGGGGCATCTACAGCTCCTACCCATATGGCAAATCGTTTCACTAACGGTGTCATCACAAGCGCTACGATTAACGCTGCGACAAATGCAAATCCATATAATAACTCATTCATCGTTACAATTCACCTCTAAGTTCTCCTCACAGAAGTGGGATCGATGCGGCACTTTTTTCTTAACCTATGATTTTTGTCATTTTCATGATTTTCACTCAAGATCAGATTATACGCCGCCATCAGCCGAAACACCAATTCTGTTTTTGAGGTTTTTTAGCGGTTTCTGACGGATTTCGGGTCAACTTCTCACATTTTTTTCATCTACAATCGCATTTATTCACTTTCATTGCTGAAAACTTGATTTCTCGCCACTTTCCACAAAGTGTTACCTATCAACGTACATGCGGTTAAGATGATGCCTTTTCAAGCTGTTGTTCGTCATGGAAAGAAGTTGAAAGGATGTTTCTACTATTATCTAACGGTACAGCTTCACTTCATACCTTGCAAATCATGCCATACCTTGGTGATGAATACTGTCTATCCCTTCTGTTGAACGGGTTCATCAACTGCTTGCTCCATCAACGTTTTCTTCTCCCGAATCACCTTCCAAGCAAATTTCGGAAGAACAAGCATACGTCCAAAACGCGATGGTTCCATCAGAAGGCGATGCAGCCATTCCAAGCCAAGCTTGCGGAAAAGCTTCGGAGCCCGCTTCGTCTTGCCGGCGACGACATCGAAGCTGCCGCCGACTCCCATCATGACGGGTACTTGGAGCCTGCTTTTATATTTGTAAATCCAAGGATCCTGCGTCGCTCCGGACCGAGCGACAAACAGAAGATCCGGTTTGGCCTCCGTGATCGAGGCAATGACTTCTTCATCCTGCTCCGCTGTAAAAAAGCCATCCCGCACACCGACCATCTGGATGCCGGGATACAACTGCTTCATTCGCTCTGCCGTTACCGTTACTACGTCCGGCGCTGCGCCACATAGATATACTTTCCAGCCTTTTGTGCTTCCGTGTTCCAGCAAATGATGCATCAATTCAATACCCGGCACTCTTTCCTTGACCGGATGGCCGATATAACCAGCTGCCCAGACGGCACCAGCTCCATCAGGTACGATCAAGTCCGCCTCTTTCATCATTTGCATATTTCCCGGTATGTCTAACGCGGCCATAATCATAATCGGATTGGCGGTGATCACCTGATGAGGATCCTGGTTATCTACGGCTTCGACCAAATAGCGGACCGTCTCCTCCATTCCCAGCTTGCTAAATGGAACTCCGAAAATCCGAACCGCAGGTATATGTTTTCTCATGTTCAAGCCCTCACTTATTTTAGACGAAAAAAATGGCAGATGTGTTGCGAAGGTTGCCTGGATTTCTGACTCAGTTCAACTAACTTCTTCTTTTTTTCGGTTATCCACGATTCTCTTTCGTTCAATCGTCCTAATGCATTCGCGGCGAACACTTCCGGATCAAATCCTTCCACTCGGCCATCTGCCTGCATTCCGAGCCAATTCAGAAACTGATCGATCTTCGGATCATAGGACAATCCGGCCATCGGCACCCACTGGGATGCCGCATAAATTAACGAGTGGAGACGCATCCCGATCACCAAATCACATTTTGCCGCCTCACGTACCATTTCTTCCGGATGCTCCATGTCTGGGGCAAGCTCCCAGCGAAACGAATCCGGCGCTTCCTGCTCACAAAGCCGTGCAACATATTCCGATGCCTCGCGGTCGGAAGGCAGATGAAACGGTAAAAAGCGGAAGACAATTCGCTGCTTACGGCTCATCTTCACCAGTGCTTCAGCAAGCAGCTTCAGATCTGATCGGTCTTCGTTCCAAAAACGAACCGACACGCCGACGGTTTTTGCAGTGGAAAGCTCCAGTTCGGATGTTTCAGATGCATCAACGCCTTCTATATCTTGCATCATCCTCGGCATTCCCATCACCGGATCTGGCACGACATCGATCGCTTTCGTTACCCCGATGCGCTTTAGCAGATCCGCCGATTCTTCATCACGTACTGAAATATAAGCCGCCTTATGAAATACTTTTCGTATCCAGCGGTGAAATAAAGGGCGCCCGACTGGGCCTATTCCTTGGGAATATATAAAAACCGGTTTGCGCAGCCACTGAGCCAGCTTGATCACACCGAGATAATACGGGATCGTCTTCCAGCCGGTGACATCCTGCAGCAAGCTTCCACCGCCACTGATCAATCCGTCACTGCTCCGAATTGCTTTTAAGAGCTCACCAGGCTTCATTCGGTGAACCGACTCTACCCCGTACATCTTAGAAGTGAGAGCGGGATCAGCCGACAGTACAATCGGCTTGATCTTGACGCCGGATGCCTCACCCTCCGATTTCAATGCATTCAAGATGGAGAAGAGAACGGCTTCGTCCCCGCTGTTATGAAAACCATAATAACCTGAAATAACTATTCTTTTCGTTTCAGTCCCCATTTGCGCCAACCTTTCACTACAATGACTTCCCATAAAACAATGTATACTACACTAAGCAGTATGCCGAGCACTAACCCGTATGTCACGCGAATTCCGGAAATCCAGAACGGTGTATGCAAATGCGTGAATGTATTGACCATGGTCAGCTGACCGATGACCGCAAAGATCATAAAGTATAACCCGTTGCGGTATTTCAACACCAAGTAAGCAGCGAAAATAAACAATGGATGACCAATCAGGAACTCCTGTGTTCTCGGTCGAACATGCAGCGTGTTTTCCAGGAACGATCTGAACTGCATTTCAAAGGGCAGCGTCTGACCCGCATTGCCTGCTCTCGATAAATAGTACAGACCAACAACCCCGAGCACGCCTGCCGCCACGACATAGATCACTTTAATATTAGCCAGCAAAATACGCTTCGCCAGCTCCACTCCTTTATCCAAGCGGCCTTGATGGCTGAAAAATACATAATAAAGTCCGACGATCGCAATCGGTCCCAGCTTCAACAAGCTGATGCCGCGGAATAAATCGATGCGTACGACATATGTTATTCCCTGCAGCAATCCGCCTACGTAGAAGAATGCTGCTCCCGTTACCATGCAAGTAAACAAGAACAAAACGAGTGCACGCCAATAAGCATTCATGGAGGCAAATCGCTGAGATGCGGATGTTCTGCGCAGCCAGCGGATCGCCAGGATGACACTGAGACTCGGTGCTGCAATTGCAACACCTAACGCCATCGCCTGCAGCAGCAGCTTGGACGATAACACATATAAGCCAGCAGCCCCTATGCAGCCAATCAGGAAAACGGGAATTTGCAGTGCAGGGACAAAGGTACCGATAAGCAGCGTAAGCAGTGCTGCTCCGCCGATGACTAGAACCAGCTTCAGGATATCATCCCAAGCGTTTTCTTCATATTGGAATGGCTCTGCTTGCCCAACCTCGAAGCCCGCATCTTCTAATCGCTTTACCGCACCGTCCTCGCCAGACAGCGTATCCATTACGTTTTGCAGTGTGTTACGATATTCCGCCTTCGTATAATCGCGGACAATATCACTATTCAGATAGATCATGCGGATGTTGCGATCTTCGACCGCAAGCAAAATTCGATCGGACAGCTTCTTCGTGGCCTGTCCAGATTCACCTTCCATAATCGAATGGAGGCGAACGACATTGTAGTCCGTTAAATAAGCAAGCTTCTCCAGACCCTTCTGTCCAGAACCTCTAGACGGATCCGTTTCGATGAGAGCAAAACCGATATTGTATTCCTTCATCCATTCCGACATCATCGTAAGGGAGCGTTTGTCCGCCTCATTGTTGTAACCGGTGACCGCATCGCCGCCAAAAATGAACCATCTCACTTCGCGTTCCGCAAGCTGCTGCATGAGCTGTTTCATCGGTTCCGTCTGAAATGGACGATTGTCGGACAACCGCACGGCGATTTGAAATCCTTTGGCTCGCAGTTCATCCATAAGCTGCACATCCGGTGCCAGCGGCACGATCCTGGCCTGATCTTCCGGCAGCGTGATCCATGCTCCGGGCTGTCCCTCCGGCCAGCTGTAGGGCTCCACTTCGATGCCTCTTGCGGCAAAACCATCTTGGATCAGCGGAAGCAATCTCTCCGCTGCCGCTTCATCCTTAAACATCAAAACCGTCATATTCACATTCGAAATTTGCGGCGTTCCTGTCAATTCCGCCGCGGTCTTGTTGCTGTACACCGTCAGCAGGCGCTGCCGCTGCCAATCCGCGAGCGTATTCTCATACAACGCCAAAGTCGTTACACCAGATTCCTTCAAGCGATCCAATTGCTCGTCAATGAATACAGCCGGCTCGACTTGACTTTCCGCAATCAACACTAAATCGGTGTAGTCGAACACCATCTCCACGCGATTCGCTGACTTCTCGGTCTCGATCCGCTGCATAATTAACGGCAGTGAACTAACCATGCCTAATATGACCAAAATCCATAACAATCGGGTAAACAGCTTGTTCCATTTTTGTAGTAAAGCCAATCCTTCCACTCCCTGCCACCTTAGATTACCTCATCGTATTCAAAAAATATGCCTGCTATCTGTTACATTAAATTAACGAATAGATTCCCATTTTTGTTCAAAAAATATGACTTTTCGTGCAATTGATGGTGCACTGCGAATGGACCATCGGGGGCTTTAAGTCATCATGCCCGTTAAAAAACCTCTTAAGGAGTCATAAAATGCCATCCCCCTTAAGAGGTTCCACATCCCCCTCCGTCTTGGGGGTCTTACTTTACGCCCTGAGCTAATTGTTCAACCCGATCCATGACGTACGATCTGAGGGCCTGCATCGCTTTGCTGCTTTCTTCCATGCTGGAACGGCAAACCGAGAAATACACCTTGATCTTCGGTTCCGTACCGGAAGGTCTGAGGCAGAACCAAGAGCCGTCGCTGCATTTGAATTTCAGCACGTTCTCTGCAGGCAATCCGCCGAAGCCGTCTATGTAATCTTCGACTGCCTCCACTCGGGTCTCCCCGATTTGGACAGGCTTGTTGCTGCGCCAGTCGGACATAATTTCAGCGATTTTCTCCATACCGCTTTTACCTTTGAGGGTAATGGATTCGAGCTTCTCTTGGAAATAACCGTGCTGAATGTACAGCTGCTCAAGCACATCGACCAATGTCAGCCCTTGACCCTTGTAATAAGCAGCGGCTTCACTGATCAGCATCGAAGCCACAATGGCATCTTTATCCCGGGCATATGTGCCGGCTAAGTAGCCGTAGCTCTCCTCATATCCGAACACAAATTGCTTGTCCTGTGACTGCTCAAATTGTGTCATCTTCTCGCCGATAAATTTAAAGCCTGTTAGCGTGTTCTGCACTTCAATGCCGTAGCTTTCGGCAATTTTCGCACCCATTTCACTCGTTACAATCGTTTTAATGAGAACGCCGTTGTTCGGCAGCGTGCCTCTCTGCTTCATTCGGCTGAACAAATAGTGCGCCATAATCGCACCCGATTGATTGCCGCTTAAGATCTGATACGTTCCTTGAGCATCCTTCACGACCGCGCCCATCCGATCCGCATCCGGGTCGGTGCCGATGACGATATCTGCATCGACCTCTGCAGCCAGCTTCATCGCGATCTCGAATGCCGCCTGCTCTTCCGGATTCGGCGATTTCACTGTGGAGAAATTCGGATCCGGTTGATCCTGCTCCTTCACCGTGTACACCTTCTTACAGCCAAGCCGCTTCAGGATCGGAGGGACGAGTGTACCACCGGTTCCGTGAAGCGCCGTATACACAATCTGAATATCCTCCATCAGCTCGCGTTCCTCTTCCGTCATTAAGCTGACCGAAGCGACAGCGTCCATGTACTTGCTGTCGATATCTTCGCCAATCCAATGCAGCAATCCTTGACGCTCGGCTTCTTCCTTGCTCAACCTGCGAATTTCATCGAATGACGATACCTGATTCACCGCTTCTATGACGGCAGCCGCCTCATGAATGACAAGCTGTCCGCCATGCTCGTTATATACTTTATATCCGTTATATTCGGGAGGGTTATGACTCGCTGTAATGACTATTCCCGCTTGAGCTCCCAGTTCTCTTACTGCAAAGGAGAGCTCCGGCGTCGGTCTTAACGAATGAAACACATACGTTTCAATCCCGTTCGCCGCTAGTACTAGAGCGGACTCCAGTGCAAATTCAGGCGACATATGTCTGGAATCGTGAGCAATAACAGCCTTAGGCGGGCTTAGATGAGAAAACACTTGATTCATATAGTTGGCCAAGCCTTGTGTCGCCTTACCAACGGTATATTTGTTCATCCGATTGGTTCCGGCACCAATGACACCGCGAAGGCCCCCAGTACCAAACGCCAGTTCCTTATAAAAACGATCCTCAATTTCCTTTGGCTGGTCCTCGATCGAACGAAGTTCTGCCTTTGTCTGATCGTCTATGTTCGGATCATTAAGCCACACTTGGTATGTATTCATCACCGTATTCGTCATCATCTCAACTCCCTCTATATATTTAGAGCCTCGTCCGATGTGAACGAAGCTTATTCCCGATCGGAAAGCGCGAACATGATTTCGCCTTCTGCGACAACTTTGTCTTCTACCTTCGCAGTTGCTTTTCCTTTGCCAATCATCCCTTTCAAACGGATGATTTCAACCTCTAACTGAAGCGTATCCCCAGGAAACACCTGTTGGCGGAAACGGAAACCGTCCACACCGGCCAGAAGTCCAATCTTCCCGCGGTTCTCCTCTTTTGCGATAATCGCGACGGCGCCAACCTGAGCTAAAGCCTCTACAATCAGAACCCCTGGCATGACAGGATAACCTGGGAAGTGTCCCTGAAAAAACGGTTCATTTATCGTTACATTTTTGATGCCTACCGCTCGTATTCCTTCCTCCACCTCAATGATCCGGTCGACGAGCAGAAATGGATACCGATGCGGAATGATGCTCTGTATTTGTTCACTGTTCAACATGATGATAACCCCTTCCTTGACATATTCGTATAAAAAAGCTCGATTTCTGTCACAATAAGATTGTCCCTTCACAAGCTGCAGTAGTGAGGGTTGATATAAGAGAGCGTATTTATAGGGACTGCTGATTCCTCGGTTCAAAGCTTCTTCCTTCTTCATGACGGTTTAATCTTCGTTAAACGCTAAAGCAAGGAATAAGCGTCAAGGGAACGGCACATCTCTATAAATATGCTCCTTAGTTTTTACAATGAAACAGAGTATGTAAAAAAATCATACGCTCGTCTGTATGAACTGAGGGCAATGGAGTACTCGAAATCTTCAGTGTACTCACGCCTTCTGATTCACATGTCTGAGTTGACCTATGTATACAAATGAAGTGAAAAATGAAAAAGCGATCGCAAACCAAAGGATCCATACGGCGATATCCAACTGTAGAATAAGGAGCAAAATCGCTGCATAGTAAAACACTGTTGTCAGCTTGCCCAGCATATTTGCTGACGGCATTTTCTTACCGCGAAAATGAAATACAAGTGACCCTAAGATCATCCCAACATCTCGAATCAGAATCGCTGCCACTGCTTCCCACGGAATTAATTTTTCCAAAAACAGCGTTAATATAACCGTGATCATCATACATTTATCAGCAAGCGGATCCAGCATACTTCCTACATATGTTACCTGATTCCGCTTTCTCGCAATATAACCGTCCGCGACATCCGTCAATATTGACAACGCAACTATCGTGAATGCAGCTCCGTAATGGCCCTGCCCAAAGAATACAACATAAACCGGAATGAACACCAAGCGTATCGAAGTCAGTAAATTTGGCAGGTTCATGATTTTCCTCCCCCTGCATCTTATCCTTTAACATTATACATGTACCCTTCATAAAAGAAAACTCCCTGCATCGGTTCGTACAGGGAGTCTTATTGATACAAGCTTAATCCTTAAATACAAGATCGAATACATGCCGCCATGTATCCAGCTTCCATACATCTGAAGCGTCTCCTCCGCCAATGACCACATAGCCCGCATACATGCCCGCTCCAAGCGCAGCAATGCATAAGACAGGAACAATGAGTCTGCGGAACCAAACCCAGCCTTTATGCTTCCCTTTAAGCTTAGGTTTTGCAGCTTCCTGATCCAGCGCGGCGTTATCCGCTGCTTTGTCCGCTGATTTATCTTTCGCTGTTTCCGGCTTCACTGCCTTTTTGGCCGGCGAAGCAGTCTTGGCTGTCTGAGATCTAGCTACGCGCGACAATGTCTGCGGCTGCTCTGATAGATGATTGCGGGATTGCTCACGTTCTGTCATCATTATAACTTCCTTTATCCGCGGAACTAGCTGCCCCGCAAATTATTCGCCAAATTCATGAGCGTATCCGCAGAGGACAGCGCCCTCGCGTTAAGCTGATAAGCTCTTTGGATCGAGATCAAGTCGGTCATTTCTTTGGCCATATCCACATTGGATTGCTCTACATAGCCTTGATGGACTGATATGCCATAGGCCTGCATGACTTGTGCCTGCGTGACGTTCAGATTATCGGCCGGATCTGTAATGACACCTAGCATCTGCATGCCCGTATTCGCATCAACGGGAACGATATATAAATTTTCTCCAACCGGTTGAAGCAGTTCGGGCTTATCTACAGCCACGACCTTTAACTGACCTAGATTCTCCGGTGCTTCACCGCTATGATCATTATACGCTTGGATGTTTCCGAATGCATCAATCTCAATGCGCCGGTTATCTGGCACAATCGCCGGCTGTCCATCTGCCCGAACGAATACGTTGCCGCTCGCATCAGCTAATGCAGTCTGCTGGCCATAAGGTACCAGCTGCATCGCACTGCTGCGTGTGAAGGCTCTCTGCATGGCCGTATTCCCGTTCGCATCGGTTACCGGTACCGCTACCTCGAACAAGCCTTTGCCGTTCAGTGCTACATCATAGGGATGGTCGGTCTGCTGCAGTGTTCCTTGACTGAAATCGGTCTGCTGAAGGACGAGACGAGAACCCCATCCTTGCGGCAATCCAAGCGGTGTCAAACGATTCGCTTCATTGAACTCATCCGTCTGGTTTTGTACAGTCGTCAGCACATCCTGGAAACTCGCCTCTTTCCGCTTGTACCCGGCGGTATTCACATTCGCAATGTTATTGGCCAATATGTCCAATCTTTGCTGCAAGCCGTTCATCGACGACATCGCGCTAATCATCGAGTTGTTCATGCTGTATTCACCCCCGTATTTTTATGTATGATTCATATGATTTCGTCACCTGCGATATCATCAACCGGATTATATTCTTCCGACGTCATTTACGGCCTTCCCCAGGCTGCTATCCATATATTGAATGACTTTTTGGTTAGCCTCATAAGCTCTGACCGCAGCCATCATGTCAACCATGGCTTGTGCCGAATCGACATTCGAACGCTCCATATAGCCTTGAAGCACCTGCACTTGTGTGAAATCCTGAACCTCCTGCGGCGGATTCTCGTCCGCACCCGACAGTGCATATACTCCGTTGCCTTCGCGCACGAGCATATGCGGGTTGTTAATTTGCGATATGAACAGCCTTGCCGGCTCACCGTTAGCGTCAATAATAGGCTGAAGCTGCTCGGTGCTTCCGTCAAGCGGATCTTGGTCTGCCATCAGTACGCCGCCAGCACCCAGCTTAATCTGATCCATCGATAATCCGATCCCAGCTGCGTTCTGCAGGACAATCGGCTCTCCGTTCGCACCGGCCACTTGGTAACCGTCTGCCGTCATCAGCTCACCGCCGGATCCGAGCACGAATTTACCGTTGCGCGTATATCGTTCTTCTCCCGCTTCATTGAGGACCGTAAAGAAGGCCTGCGGCTGAATGACCAGCTCTCCGTCTGCCGTCACGGCCTGGCCGTTCTCATCAAAAGCATACTGCTCCCCGTCCACGGTCGTAATATTGGATACGATTGCGAAATCTGTAGCATTGCCCGTCTCTTCGAGATCGCCCTGCATAAATTGATTGATGATTTCTTCAACGTAAACGCCGTTATGCATACGGCCAATGGAGCTTTGCCCCGGCTGCGCATTGTCGCGAAGCAGGTGGATCAATACTTCTGGAAAAGATCGGCTCACTGCATTTTGCTCTTTATAGCCCGGTGTCTGTACGTTGGCGATATTATTCGTGATCGTGTCATGCTTGCGCTGCTGAGTCATCATTCCGGATGCTGCGGTATATAATCCTCTGATCATGGCTGCATCTCTCCTAAAACTTTTTCGAAACTTTGTCGAGGTTATCCAGCATAATGCCCGTTCCTTTAACGACACAGTGCATCGGATCTTCTGCAATCAGCACCGGTACCTTCAGCTCATCGGCCATTAATTGATCTAAGCCGTGAAGCATCGCTCCGCCGCCGGTCAAAATCACACCCCGGTCAATAATGTCTGCCGACAATTCCGGCGGTGTTCGTTCCAGTACGGTTTTGGCGGAAGTAATGATCGACGAGATGGGATCCCATAGAGCTTCCTTGATTTCATTCGAATAAATCGTTACGGTCTGCGGTAATCCGCTGACCATATCTCTGCCGCGGATATCCATCTCTTCCTTGCGTTCTTCCGGCAGAACGGTTCCAATTCGGATTTTAATATCTTCAGATGTCCGTTCACCAATTAACAGCTTATATTTATCTTTAATATATTTCGTAATGGCAACATCGAATTTATCCCCCGCGATCTTGAGCGAGGACGAGGTAACGACATCTCCCATAGACAACACGGCTACGTCCGTCGTTCCGCCGCCGATATCGACAACCATGTTGCCGCTCGGCTGATAAATGTCCATACCCGCACCGATGGCCGCAGCCTTCGGCTCTTCTTCCATGAACACATCCTTCGCACCGCTGCGTTCCGCCGCTTCACGAATTGCCTTCTGTTCAACGGAAGTAATGTTCGTAGGCGCACAAATCAAAATACGAGGACGACTGTACCAGCGCTTGCCGCCCACCTTTTGAATGAAATGCTTCAGCATAATTTCCGTAATCTCAAAATCGGCAATGACACCGTCACGCAGCGGACGCGTCGCAATAATGTTGCCCGGTGTCCGTCCTACCATGCGCCGAGCTTCCTCGCCCACCGCCAGTACCCGTTTCGTGTCGCTCTCAATCGCTACAACGGACGGTTCGTCCAATACGACGCCTTTATTTTTCATATGTATGAGCACGTTCGCCGTACCCAAATCAATTCCGATATCATTCGCAAACATATCCAAGGTTCCTCCCCGTTCGTAACAACGACCAAATTCCGAATGCTGCAGCAAATAGCAACCTGCCTATGTACCCGTCTTTCGTCCGAAAATCCTATCATTCCATATTATATGGTTACGGCCTTACGCTGTATAGAGATCAAATCTTGGAGGATCTATTCTTGTTCGAATGAAAGACCCCATCTACAGCTGGGTGCCAAGTAAGACGATCATGAAGCGTATACATGCTTGTACGATTTCTCTGTGAAAAGGAAAGTATAAGGAATATTCTCTTATACTTTCCCATACCATTACCTAAAATTCGATATGTTTGTCAAAATTCCTCTAAATAATGAGAAAAATCTTTAAATAATTGCGTTAATGACTTCAAAATTTAGACGACTGTCTGCAGGTAATAAACCTGCGAACACACCTTAATCCCCTTGCTCATGTGTCTTGCTTCCCATGTGCTGCGCCTTCGGATGGATGAGAGACGCCAGCTGGAACAGATTACAATTTTAAATAGGATCCATATATTCGAATGTGAATATTTCGTTTCCATCTTACGAAGCCGGTGGCGGCACAACTATTTTTTGTCGAAAATAGAATAGATTTGTGGATGGACGAGATGTACGTCTTTTGGATATGTATATTAGTACGGAGTAGATTGGGGAGCTAGATCAAGCGGCATTCCATTTTGTACGATATAGAGGGCTTCCATTTTTAGTGAACGGCCAGCGATTCATCCTTTTTTGTTGTCTTCTTTTTATATTTTACTTTTGTCGCTTCGCCTCCCCTGAGATGCCGAATGGATTTGTGATATTCCAATATCGTTTTTACTTGGTTGGCCAGTTCCGGGTTAATTTCAGGCAACCTTTCTGTTAAATCCTTGTGCACCGTGCTTTTGGAGACACCAAACTCTCTCGCAATCGTTCGGACCGTGTGCTTCGTTTCCACCAGACATCTTCCGATTTTGATGGTCCGTTCTTTGATGTAATCGTGCACTCCCCTCGCCTCCCTACTCGAAGATATTTGCTACATTATATGAGTAGGAAGGCCATATATTCTTTGTAACCAAGCCTGACAAGCTTTTTTTCTTTCATTTTTGGCTGATTTCTCCTTCGTATGACGTCTTTATATACCCTATGATGGACAGCAGATACATCAGGGGGGAGCAGCATATTGTGCAAGGTAAACGCCCCCAAAGATGATCCACGTTCACTCCGTTTGCCGGGTTGTTCTCGGACCGTTTCTCGGCAAAGCCTGATTCGATGACCCCGACTTTTTGGCATTCGGAGCGATAAAACGTGAGTAGTGGACCGCTAGCTGAAGCGAGTCTTTTGCCTCCCTTTTTGGAGGACAGGAGTCTTTATTCTCCGCATGAACATATGATACAATTTTCTCATAAAATGAATTAGTTGTTACAAGAAGTATGGACGCAAAGCATGCGCCGTTTTGATTCAAAGGTCACTTGGGGACTGATGAATGAGAGCGGCTTTTTTATTTTCTAAAGGAGAGTGGGTGTCCATGATGAATCGTGAATTTGAGTTGAAGTATAGCGGGTGGCTGGAGATGCATAAACATCTTCGTAACGGTGAAAGATATCGGCGCTTAGTGGAAGGTCATGCTCATGCCGAGCTCGCGTTTCTTCAAAGCGTATGGTGGCCGGCATTTGGCCAATTTGATATGCTTCACCCTGAGTACGAAGTAGCCGACTACAGCGGGTATTCCCGATTTATCGATTTCGCTTATGTACACCCCTATTTCCGAATTGCTATTGAAATCGATGGCTACGGCCCCCATGTAAAACAGCTCAGCCGGTGGGATTTCTCCAACGAAAAAAGACGGATGCGGCATCTTACGTTGGATGGATGGCTGCAGATGTCCTTTTCATATGATGAGATCCGCGAGAGGCCACACGCGTGTATGAAAGATTTGCAGCAATTAATCGGAAGGTGTTTAGGAGAAACGGATATGACTTTCGATGAATCTTTAGATGTTTATGAAAAGGAAACGCTTCGACTCGCCGTTAGACTCAGCCGAGATATACGTTCATCTGATCTTGTCACTTATCTCCATGTGGAGCGCAAAAAAGCCTCTCATATTCTCCGTTCCTTACTGGAAAAAGGATGGCTCGCCGCTTCTTCAGGAACCAAGCGAATTCACACTTACCGTCTCGTGCGAACGAGGTTTAGAGTATGGTGAGTTCGAGATGACTTAACAACAGCCCAACTCACACTTCACAACATTACAGATAAAGCAACTTTCGCACCATAAGTTGAGTCACTCTGTCGCATTTGCGACTTTTAGGTACTTATCGTTATTAAAGTGCTGCGTTTTTCGCAATTTTGGGATTTTTACGTACTTATTTCGTTTGTTTCTTACTTCTCCACTGCCTATCCATTAAATTAAGTACCAGAAACGGACAAAACGGTGATTTTTCGAAGAATACGTCGTCAATAAGTCCCTAAAAGTCGCATGCCTCCCTGGAGGAAGAAGTCACCTCGGCCCAGATGAGCCTATCCCGTTCATGCGTGCGGCTTCGCACAATTCGGGCGACTCCCGATTCATTCCGACGGCTCTGATTCAATCCAGCGTCTCCGACCCTATTGGCGTGACTCCAACTCATTCCGGCAACTCCGATTCGCGATCGCTTGAGGCGGCTCATGTCCCTTCGTGTGACTTTGCTCCATTTGAGTGTGTTTCGATCGAACCGCCACCCATAAAAAAACAGCCCGCCGGAATTCCGACAGGCTGTTTGGCTTGCAGCAATTATTCGCCATCCATCTCTAACGTATCGCCTTGCTCTGTTTCAGAAGAAGCATCCGTATCCACATCCGTCGCCTCTTGATCTGTTCCTGCATCCGCTTCTACGCCCGTTTCAGATTCAATCGATGCATCCGTCTCTTCCGCTTGCGTATCATCTTCGATCGCAGCATCCTCATCCGTCACGGCTTCCGTATTCGCGTTTTGATCTTCCGCAGGCACGTTCAGGCTTGCACTTTTCACATACTCATTCGGGTTTACAGACTCGCCGTCTTTCATAACTTCAAAGTGAACGTGATATCCCAGATCCTTTTGCAGCTCATTGCGTCCCGCTTGCGCGATCACATCGCCCTGTGTCACGGTCTGACCCTTCTCCACACTCACTTCTGCTAAGCTGGAATAGACAGTGACTAAGCCATCCTCGTGCTCAATCTCTACCAGGTTGCCGATATAAGGGACATTGTCTACTCTAGTAACAGTTCCACTCATGGCAGCCTTCACTTCGAAGACGGAATTATCCGGCTTTGCTAAGGAAATACCAGAGCTCGGCATAAAGGTGTCATCCATCTGAATCATCGCTGCAGTTTGCTCTTCAGGAGACGCTTCACTGTCATAATACGGCGTTACGACTTCTACTGCTGCAGGGTCCGCAGGCCATTCCATCTCTTCCGCAGGAGTCGTCACAGGCAGCGCATCGGTATTCGTTTGCTCGGATACAGGGTTATTGGTTAGCGTATTTAACCCTAGATCGTCGGCATCGAGCGAATTATTGTCGCTGCTCTGATAGGCCCACATGATGCTTAGAATAATTGCTGCGGCTGCCATGTAAGCTGCTGGAAAGACCCACTTCTTGCCGAATATCTTTTTCATAGAGGAAGAAGAATTCGGCTGCTTCTGCTCTTCTGCTGGAGAAGAGCTTTCTTCTTGCACGTCAACAGATTGTTTTTGATTTTGTTCCTTCATGTTTATATCACCTCAGCAATCATTCTTGCCAGAAGGTGACCATTTATACCTGAAGTTAATAGAATTTTTCAATTTGTACGCCTTGATAGTAATAGGTGAGAATGTCGTCCGCCTTTTTGCCTGAAAGCGCCATTCCCTGTGCTCCGTATTGGCTCATGCCGACGCCATGTCCATATCCGAATGTCGTAATATGCACCATCCCCTCTCGCAGTTCCCACGTAAATTGGGAGGAAGGGAGACCTAGCTTTTCTCGTACTTCTCTGCCTGAAAAGGTTTTTCCTTCGATGGTGATCTCTTTGATTCTTTTTCCTTTTGTATATGATGCTGACTTGAATGATTCCTCAGAAAAACTAACCGGTACGGTCGAAGGAAGTCCCAGCTTATCCCGCACATCCTCCGAGGGCAGTTCAAAGGTCTGTTTATATTTGGGGGAAATTTGTGTATCCCATGGGCTGGGGACACTTCTTAAGTATGGAATGACATTCCCCCAATAATCTTCGGAATTTTCGGTATAACCGTTGCTTGTAGAGAAAAAGGTGGCCTGAATCGGTTCCCCTTCGTAAGTGACAATCAATCCTTCGGTTTCATTGACGGCCTGTGTCAGTTTATCCAATCTCGATGCAAATCCGAACCAACCCCAACGATCTTTCATTTGTTCTTCGGTCATAAAAGCTTGATGCTGCACAGAATCCGTCACCCAGGCACCTTCTACGGGAACGTTGCTAAAGTCGCTTCGCTCCATTCTACGTATAATATAAGTGCGAGCCGCAATCGCCTGCGCCTTCAAAGCCTCCAGTTCGAACTCCGCGGGCATCTCCGCCGCCACAACCCCTCTCACATATTGTTCCAGCGGGAGCTCTACAATTTCCTTCTGCGCCGTCATGTATACAGGTACGGTGATGCTGTTGTCGTTCATATGCAATTCCTCTTTAGGAGTCAGCTGAATCGCTTCCTGCCAGCCACCCCCTTTGTTCACGATGATACCGGGCAGCACGACGGATATCATTAATAAGGCTGCGATCCAAATGCCAATCCATATCCATAGCTTCGTCTTTTTACGTCTTCTAAGCACATCCGGTCCTCCGTCCATTAAGATGATGTTCGCTCCGATGCCTTGAGCTTCCACTCCCGTTAGCGCATCTGGATAATCCATCTTATGAACAAGTTCCCTTTGATAGAACTGAATATACTATTTTCATAGAAACGTCACGTTTCTCATTCTTATTCGCCCGCCCTCATATATCCTCATGTGTGCATGCAACATCATTAGATCCAAAGAAGGCAACTACGGGTTTTGAACGCCTCACGTCAAAAATATTTTCACAGAAAGTACAACTTTTTTCATTCTTTCATCGTTAATGATAATAGAAGAATCGTTTCTGCAGACGTCGCCGGGTATGGGAGAACGGTTGAAAGCTTCGTCATACAGAAGAAATGCTGCCGCCTCGCACAAAAGGTCAATCGCAGCATGCACTCCCATTCATATGCCTAAACGATCCTTACAGCGCCCAAAGGTCACCCCGCGAACAAATACAACGCATCCCAATGAAGCGATGCTTTGATGTATCTTCTTCTACCTAGGATGGTCTATTCGCCTTAGAAGGGACTCATGATCACAATGAACTGAAGGCATATGTAGTTTATTGGAAAGAAAAACAGGGACCGTCTAAGGACGGCCCCTGCTGTAAATCAAAATTGGATGAAGGTTTTCATATAACTAGCCTTTATGCCTGCCATCGGAATTAGTCCGGTTTAAGCCCATGAAGGTTGAATCGGCTTGAGAATAGGTGCCTCTATGACTTCAGCAGCCTTTTCCACTTCCGATTCTGCCCGGCGAACCGATGCTCCCAAAGCGCGCAGTTTTTCACATATTTGAATATATCCGCGATCAATGTGGTGGATATCGGAAATTTCCGTCTCGCCTTCTGCGGCTAAAGCCGCAATAATAAGCGCTGCACCTGCACGCAAATCGGTTGCGCAGACCTTAGCGCCCGTCAAACGGCTGTTGCCGGATATAATCGCCGTATGTCCTTCTACCTTAATTTGCGCATTCATGTTTTTCAATTCCGCGACATGCATAAAACGATTCTCGAACACGGTCTCGGTCAGGACACTCGTACCATCCGATACCGTGAGCAGCGCCATCATCTGAGCCTGCATATCGGTTGGGAATCCAGGATAAGGCAAGGTCTTCACATCTACAGCCTTGAGTGTCCGGTCTTTAGGCACAAAAACACGAATGCCGTTCTCATCCTCTACGACATTCACACCCATCTCCTGCATTTTCGATATGACCGGCTTAAGATGGTCACTGATTGCTCCGTCAATATATACATCCCCGCCTGTAATCGCCGCTGCCATCATGTAAGTGCCTGCTTCGATTCGGTCCGGAATCACGCTATGAACGACGCCTTTCAGCCGTTCTACACCTTCAATGCGAATGACGCCCGTGCCCGCTCCGCGAACCTTCGCCCCCATTGCATTCAAGTAATTGGCCAAATCGACGATTTCCGGTTCTTTAGCTGCATTTTCAATAACGGTCGTGCCTTTTGCCAAGGAAGCTGCCATCATAATATTTTCCGTTGCGCCCACACTCGCTACATCTAAATAGATTTTAGCACCGATGAGACGACCGTCCACTTTGGCATCAATATAGCCCTGACCCAAGCTGATCTCTGCACCCATGGCTTCAAAGCCCTTGAGATGCTGATCAATTGGACGTGTGCCGATTGCACACCCTCCGGGCAGCGGTATTTTGGCTCTTCCGACTCTTGCCAGCAAAGGTCCGAGGACTAGGAATGAAGCACGCATTTTTCGAACAAGCTCGTACGGCGCTTCGACCGATTTTATGTTTGATGCATTGACTGTAATGGTTTCGTTATGATATGTAAGATCGATGCCTAGTGCTTGCAGTACTCGGGTAATCGTTACTACATCATCTAGTGCAGGAGCCTCGTGAATGACGCTGCTCCCTTCCTCTCCTAATATCGAAGCTGCAATAATGGGCAGCACCGCGTTTTTCGCTCCGCTAATTTTCACTTTTCCCGTTAACCGGTTTCCGCCGCGGACGATAATTTTGCTCATCTATGTTCCCTCCGCGCAAGTAATTTACGACTGTTACTACGAAGGCCAATTCAACCTATAACGTATCTAGTTTAGCACCAGCAGACATCCCGAACAACTGCAAATAAATGGATATCCGGCACTTGTGATCCACGCTTGCCCCGTACAGCCGCAGGCTTCCTAGCCGTGCCCATTCATTACCTGGGAAGGGACTTTGGAAGCGATCGCATTCGGCATCCGATCGAAGCCTGAAGCACTTAGAGTCCTATAAAATATCAGCCGTCATATAACATTCGATTTCCTGGCCATATTTTTGGGTGTTAATATCCATTGTTCACCAATTGCCTGAAAACTATTCCACTGCAGCATCGGATGGACGCAGTCATTGGTGGTCTGCCGATGCCATTTATCCATGTGTTTTTCTGGCAAAAAGCTTTTCTGGAGTCCCGTGTTGTTTATTCCATCAGCAATCCATACATCGAACCCATCTAGACGACTAAAAAAGAAATTGAAGCGAAGAGGACCACTCGGCATAGCTTAATATAAATTGAGCCAATTGGTACCCTAAAATCACTGCCAAAATGACCTGCAGCATTTTAGCCTGTCCGCTCTTCGGCTGCTTCACAAACAGATCGAACCGAAACGTCTGCAGACACCACCAGCAAAGTGCGATCGATATCAAATTCACGGTGATATAGATCATCCCTGTCTGAGCCGCTTCGTTTCTTAAGCTTTCACCCAGATCTTGTGCCATTGTCATAAGATTAAGCTTCATCCCAATATACATCGACTAACTCCCTATTTTTCATTCACCAGCTTGTAAATAATGCCGCTGAGCTCAGCCCGAGTCGCGGTTTGCGTTGGCTTGAACGTACCATCATCATAACCGCTGATCCAGCCTTCTTTCTTCAGCTGCCTAATGACATCTGCCGCCCAATAGCTGTTTGATACATCCTCGAATGGCTTTTCTCCTTTCGAGATGCCTTTCATTTTTAAAGACTTGGCAAGAATCATCGCCATCTCTGCGCGAGAAATCGGTGCGGAAGGACGGAAGGATCCGTCCGGATATCCGCTAATGAGTCCAGCTTGGACTGCCTTCGCCACAGCATCATAGGCCCAATGATTTGATTTCAAATCATGAAAGGAAACAGCCTTCGACTTTTTCAGCTTCAGTGCATTTGCGAACATCATCACTGCTTCGGCACGTGTAATCTGAGCATCCGGCTTAAACAAATAATTTTCGAGACCGCTGACAATGTGATCTTCAGCTAAGCCTGAAATATACGTTTCCGCCCAATGTCCGTCAATATCACGGAAGCCTGATACCAGCTTCTCCTGTTTGACAACCAATTTATAAGGCTGATCCGTGAAGCTCTGATTGGCGGAGAGACTAATCCAGTACTTGCCCTTTTCCAGCAAACGTTCGAAACGAATCGCTTGATTTTGACTAGAAGACATTTTAACATAAATTTGATTTTGCTTCGCGTCATACACCTTTAGCGACATTACGCGCTGGCTTGGTATGTTATATAACTGTATGGTTACATAACTTTGCTCTGTAAGTGTGAATTCAAAATAGTCTACATCTGTGCTGGGATCAATGACACCTTCATAAGGGTACTGCGGCGTTATTGTCGTAGATTGATATACTTTGTCGTTCGGTTCATTGGGATCGACATATTTCTTTTTGTATTCGACAGAAAATAAGTATTCTCCTGCTACAGGGTAGGTGTTTTTGGCAAAACTGGTGTCGGTAATTCGCACATAATATTTCCCCGGCAATACTTCACTGAGAAGTGCATATTCTGTTTCTCCATCACCAAATGCATCTACTTTTCGTGCCTTTTCCCCTACTCTATGAATTTGCAAAGCGATATCCATCCGATTCGTATCTGGAATGACTTTGATCTGCAGAGAACCTGCATGATCCACTTGAATAACGAACCAATCCTCGTCGTCGACTTGATGAAAAGTCCCCTTCATAACGGTGCTTTTGGCCGGCAAGCTGTAAGCTTTATATTGATCATCGTTATCCTCGAAGGAATCCTTGTAGATCTGAAATTCCGGAAGGATTCGATAATCGATTTGCCGATCAATGTCCGTGCTGCGAGCGTATACCTCGACAAAAACCTCAGATTGAATCGAAAATGAAACGGGCT
This sequence comes from Marinicrinis lubricantis, assembly GCF_042658665.1. Lineage (NCBI taxonomy): Bacteria > Bacillati > Bacillota > Bacilli > Caryophanales > Paenibacillaceae > Marinicrinis > Marinicrinis lubricantis. The sequence continues at coordinate 58,308 of NZ_JBHSQV010000027.1, read as the reverse complement.
TTGTCAAATCATTAAATGTATGCAGAACCGTGCCGTCCTTTTTCCAAACGCGAGCACGAAGATTCGTCTTCTCATTCGGATTGATGGATTCAACCGCTAAATGTATAGTTCCTTTATATTCAGAATAAATGGAGTAAAAATCTCGATCCTCGCCATTCGACAGAGCCGCTGTCGTCATCGTATCTAACTGCAGTAATGCAGCAGTGCTTAACGTTTGATTCGGCTCATACATATCATCCTCTAATTCGGAGGAAAGCGCCCGATCTATACGCAGTAAACCATAACCTGTCGTTTTATCCCAGCCCGCTGGACCTAAATCCTGTGCGGTCTGAATCAGCAAATTACGAACTTGATACGGCTTTAGCTTCGGATCCTGAGCCCATACTAAAGCGGCAGCTGCGGCAACTTGAGGCGCCGCCATCGACGTGCCTGCATTGTTTTCATAGCCGCCGCCGAGCGCTGTCGTATACACTCGATATGGCGCCACGATATCTAACTCTGGTCCGCGATTCGATTCCGGTTCCGTCTCATTCTTGGCGCTTACACCACCGACAGCCAGCACAGTTGGATAGGCCGCAGGGAACCGAATCTCAGCGCCGTCATTGCCCGCAGCAGCCACAAGCAATACTCCGGCGTCCTCCGCATACTGCGTAATGTCCTTCAAAAATGGAGAGTATTTATATAGTCCTAATGACAATACAACGATTTTGGCTTGATGCTCCACGGCGTAGCGAATCCCTTGCCCCAGCTTTGTTTCGTCTCCGGAACCGTCGGCTTCCATCGCTTTAACGGGCATCACTTTCGCCTTCCAGAGTACGCCGGTGGTACCGGTCTGGTTGTTGCCGATAGCCGCCAGTATACCTGCCACATTCGTCCCGTGGCCGTTATCATCCATAGGCAGCGCGCCAGGCGTCACGAGATTGACACCTTCCACCAAATTGTCTTTCAGCTCCGGATGGTACAAATCGACTCCGGTATCCACAACGGCAATTTTGATCGACGTATTCTGGGTTGCAATGTCCCATGCCTTCTCCGCCCCGATCTGCTTCAAATATGTCTGCTTCGAATATAACGAATCATTCGGTGCCGCTTGCACCCTTACCGTCCTGTTCGGCTGTATATATTTGATTCCCTCGTGACTGCACCATGTCTTCAGCCATGCCTCGCGGGTCCATCCTTCCGCCGGCTTCACCGTATAAGCCCGAATCTCAGGAAAAGAAGCGACTAGAACAGACTCCTCAAAAAAAGATGCAGGAGGTTCATCTTCCCATCCTACAATCCATTCAGTAGCTTCCATCAGCGTAGAAATATCCAAGGAGTCACTGCCGGCTTCCGCTGCAGCTGATGAAGCAGCATGAGCAGACACAGCGAATACGAGCGGATACAGATGCAGCTGTAATACGCTGAGAATCGCAATCAGCATCAATTTAGTTGTTATACCTTTTCGCATCACGAATGCCTCATTTGCTATATGATTGCTTCATTCGAATGAATCCAAACGAATAAAATGAATTCCCTCTAAAAGGGGTGTTAAGGGTGGTATATAAAAAATATCCAATTCATCTGCGATTGGAGTGTTGTTCGCGGAAACTGATTCATTTTACTGTGGCACACAATGGGGTTTATGTAAAAAGCCCTTATATTGTTGACGTTTCAAATGTGCGTTTTGTTCTGTTTTTTTCAAAATTTCATAGAAAAAAGTTTTTCCAATCAGGCTGTAACCCAGATCAAATCTAATTTTATTCTTTCGCTTTAAATCTTCGGCGTTTTTCGTTTCTTCTCTCATTCTAGGCGAAGGATGACCTATGCTGCAATTTTGTTTTTCTTGAAATCCAGTCGGCTGCAGCCTGAATTGGAACAAAACCCGAATACTGGCTCTCTATTGCATAACGTGACTACCGCGATCTTCATGTAGATACGCCGTACGTAATACTAGGCTTGTTCCCGCAGTTTCTATGTGAATGCCGATTAGCGGAAGATAAGCAAAAATATGTTTCCTCTTGACACAGAAAATAGAACTTGATATCGTATTAAACGATCGTTTAATTTAAACATATGTTTAAAATGATTGTTTAACAAAAAATTTACAATAGGAGTGGAATGTACATGAAACAAGCATTTCAAGCTTTTTTCAAGCAGAAAACGACGATGATAGGCATGATGACGGCGATGATGTTTCAAATTATATTCAGCATCGTGTGGATGACAGGCTATGACGGGGTCACAAACAACGTCGACCAGCTCAAGATCGCTGTTGTCAATGAGGATGAGACGATGGGTGCAGCCGTGGTCGACAATTTAAAGACGGTTCTGCCTTTTCAGGTTGAAACTGAAACCGCATTGGAACAAGCACAAAGCCGTCTGGATGATCGGGAAGTTCAAATGGTTGTCCACATCCCTGGAGACTTCTCTCATCAGCTGCAAACGCCGGGACAAACGGTTCAGCTAGCGTATTACATCAACGAATCGAATCCCGCATTAATCAAAAGCATGATGTCGGAAGCAGCAGCAAGGATCACGGCTGCCGTGAACAAAGAGGCTATTGCAAGCAGTGCAGCTATCGTACTGTCCTCTGCAAATGTTCCCGCAGACCAGCTAACGCCGATCTCTCAAGGCATTTCCGAAAGAGTGACGTCACAGTTTCAATACACCAATACCGTGCCCGGGATGTCCAGCCAGATGATTCCGATGATGATGGTGCTCGCATCATACGTCGGGGCCATGATCATGGCCATGAATCTAGAGCAGTCCTCCATGATGCTGGGCCAATCCATCAGCAAATGGCGGAAATTTGGGGTACGCAGCCTCATCAATATCATATCCGCAGCGGTCATTTCACTCGTAGGTTCCTCATTAGTTGTCGCTTTAGGAGCCCATGTAGAGCAAGGATTCCTCTCGTTATGGATGTTTCAAGGCTTGTTCCTGATGACCTTCATGTTCGTTTCACAGATTTTTGTGATTTTATTCGGCGTTGCCGGCATGCTGTGTAATATTATTTTGTTATCTGCTCAGTTAGTGTCCTCCGGGGCCATGGTGCCTCGAGAGCTGCTCTCTGATTTCTATACCGCGATCAGCAGCATTTTTCCAGCAACATACGCGGTGGAAGGCAGCATGAATATCTTATTTGGCGGTCCATCCGCTTTCGGCAGTGTTCTCCAGCTGCTTCTGATTATGGCCGGCGCTGTGGTTATCGGTCTGCTGGGTACCGCGCTGAAGCGCGAAAAGACACCTGCGGTCAGAACAGCAGACTTGCACTAAATTCAACATTCACTCATACTTAAACTATCACGATCATCGAAGATAACGAATTGGTGAGGAGATCCAGATGACAGCAACTGAGCATGATGTTAAAACGAGAATATTGCTGGCGGCAAAAAAGCTGTTTGCTGCACAAGGCTATGACCGTACTTCCATCCGTCAAATATGTGAAGCTGCGGATGCGAATGTTGCTCTGGTCTCCTACCATTTCGGCGGCAAGGAGCAGCTGTTCTATTCGTTGTTTGCTACTTTTCTGCCCAATCGATTGATCCAACAATTTTCTCCCGAGCAAATGGATCCGGTGGCCGGTCTCCGCTACGTGATCGAAGGAATCACGACCCTGCGGCTCAGCGATCCTCAATTGATCAGCATCATGCAGCAGGAAATTGCTTTGATGTCGGAACGAGTCGAAGTGATTCGAGAGCATGCCTTTCCGATTTGGCGCAAGCTGCGTCAGCTGCTGGAAAACGGCAGGAATCAGGGCTTGTTTCATTTTCGTTCTCTAGATCATACGCTGCTGATGGTCCTCGGAACCGTATTCATTCATAAGCAAAAAGAATATTTCGCACCGCTCATGACCGAGGGAGAGGCGTCCTTTGAGGACGTTGTTGAAGATACGCTGCATTTTATTCTTTGCGGTCTAGGGTATGTGAGAAAATGAATTTTTCCATATAAAAACCCGGCTGCGCTATTTCATGCACAGCCGGGTTTTTCAATTACGAAACTAACGTCGTTGCGCTACATCGATCCGATTCAGCGCCTTCTTCAATGCGAGCTCCGCCCTTTTAAAGTCCACTTCATCAGAAGCTTTACTGGATAGCGAAAGTCTTTGCTCCGCACGAACCTTCGCCGCATTCGCACGCTCTACGTCGATTTCATTCGGGAATTCCGCGGATTCGGCCAAGATGACAACCTTGTCCTTCCGTACTTCCATGAAACCTCCGCCGACCGCCAGCACTTCTTCCTTTCCGCCAACTTTTGCTCTCACAGGAGCAATGCTTAGTGGAGTGACGAGGGGGACGTGGTTCGGGAAAATACCTAATTCCCCCTCCACTCCTTTGACGAGAACCATTTCAACCTCTTTCTCGTACACTTTGCGTTCGGGCGTCACAATTTCCAATACCATTGTACTCATGATTGTTCCTCCCGGAAAGTTTCTATCGAAACTTTACTATGAGGGCCGCGGACAGTATACCGAAACACATATAACGGTATCTGTCACGGCTCTTCAGGATTAGCGCCGCAAAGGGGGCTAAATCCTCTCTATGCTTACTCCATTGTTTTCGCTTTTTCTCTTGCTTCTTCAATCGTTCCGACTAACAGGAAAGCTGCTTCTGGCAGATCATCATGCTTTCCTTCGAGAATTTCCTTAAAGCTGCGAACCGTCTCTTTAACTGGAACATAACGTCCAGGAATGTTCGTGAACTGTTCTGCAACGTGGAACGGTTGGGATAAGAAACGTTGGATTTTACGCGCACGAGCAACGGTCATTTTATCCTCGTCCGATAACTCGTCCATACCTAAGATGGCGATGATATCCTGAAGTTCTTGGTAACGAGCCAAAATCCGCTTCACACCTTGAGCCACTTCGTAATGCTCTTCTCCCACAACTTCAGGAGTCAGAATACGAGAAGAGGATGCAAGTGGATCTACGGCTGGATAAATCCCCATCTCGGAAATTTTACGCTCCAGGTTTGTCGTTGCATCCAAGTGCGCGAAGGTCGTTGCTGGAGCCGGGTCTGTGTAGTCATCGGCAGGAACGTAGATCGCTTGGATCGAAGTTACCGAACCTTTCTTCGTCGAAGTGATCCGCTCTTGCAGCTGACCCATCTCCGTTGCAAGCGTAGGCTGGTAACCTACCGCGGACGGCATACGGCCTAGCAATGCGGAAACCTCGGAACCCGCTTGAGTAAAGCGGAAGATGTTGTCGACGAACAATAGAACGTCTTTATTCTCTTCGTCACGGTAGTGCTCTGCCATCGTCAAACCTGTCAAGGCAACACGAAGACGCGCGCCAGGAGGCTCATTCATCTGTCCGAACACCATCGCAGTTTTGTTAATAACACCGGAATCTCTCATCTCGTGATACAGGTCGTTACCTTCACGAGTTCTCTCCCCTACGCCGGCGAAAACGGAGATACCGCCGTGCTCCTGAGCGATGTTGTTGATCAGCTCTTGGATCAATACGGTTTTACCTACACCCGCGCCGCCGAACAAACCGATTTTACCACCCTTGGCGTATGGAGCAAGCAGGTCAATAACTTTAATACCGGTTTCTAAAATTTCCGCTTGCGTGGAAAGATCGTCAAAGCCCGGTGCCGGTTTATGAATGTAAGACACTTTCTCGCGGCTTACTTCGCCAGCTTCGTCAATTGGTTCACCAAGTACGTTAAATACACGCCCCAAAACCGCATCACCTACTGGAACTGCGATCGGATGGCCGGTATCTACCGCTTCCGTTCCACGTACCAGTCCATCGGTTGAGGACATGGAGATACAACGAGCAACGTTGTCTCCTAAGTGAAGGGCGACTTCGAGTGTCAGGTTAATAGCCGGTTCATTATCGGAGCCAGATTTCTTCTCAATCTTAATCGCATTAAGGATATCAGGCAGTTGACCGCGTTCGAACTCAACGTCAACGACTGGGCCCATAATACTCAAAACGCGTCCTTTATTCATCGTTTTCCCTCCTTAGAACTTCTCTACGTGCTAGCTCTGAGCATTTGCTCCAGCAACAATTTCCGTAATCTCTTGCGTAATTGCAGCTTGACGAGCACGGTTGTATTGAAGCGTCAGTGAATTGATCAGTTCATTGGCATTGCGTGTCGCATTACCCATCGCCGTCATCCGGGCACCAAATTCACTCGCTTTGCTTTCCAAAAGTGCGCTGTATACAAGCGTCTCCGCATATCTCGGCAGTAGTACGTCCAATACCGCTCCCGCAGATGGCTCATACTCATAATCCGATTTAACGCCTTGTTTGGAGTCTACATCGCTGAGCGGCAGCAAGCGTTCTACGACCGGTGTTTGACTCAGTGCATTGATGAAACGGTTATACACCAAATACAATTCATCAATTTTCCCCAATTCAAACTGTTCGACCGCAGATCTAGCAACGCTCTTAATATCTGCAAAGGACGGTGAATCCGACAAACCGGTGATCTCCGCCTCTACAGGAATGTTTCTTGGCTTAAAGAAGTCGCGGCCTTTTCGACCAATGACCATAATCGCATATTCGTCTGGAGACTTGTGCTTTTCTTGAATGACATTCATTAATGTACGAAGCACGTTCGCATTAAATCCGCCAGCTAAACCGCGATCGGATGTGAAAATCAAATACCCCGTCCGCTTTATTTCTCTCGCTTGAAGCATCGGATGCTTCACATCGGTAGAGGAAGAAGCGACACTTCCGATCACTTCTCGAATTTTATCAGCATAAGGCCGGGCTGATTCCGCTGCCTGCTGGGACTTTCTCAGCTTGGAGGCTGCGACCATTTCCATTGCCTTTGTGATTTGCTTCATATTCTTCTTGCTTTTGATCTGTCGTTTAATTTCGCGTATTCCTTTTGCCATACTCGTTCTCACCACCTTCGGGCCAGCTTGTCGGATCAGGACATCCGCAAATACTGAGCCTGCTTCCCGCAGGCTCCAATCACGATACTTTTATGGTCAATTAGCTGGATACAGAAAAGCTTTTCTTAAACTGCTCGATCGCAGCAACCAACGCTTTTTCGTTATCCGCCGTAATATCTTTTGTCTCTGTAATGCTTGCGAAGATTTCTGGATGATTGGAATCCACGAAAGCCAGGAATTCTTTTTCGAAGCGAAGCACGTCAGCTAACGGCAAATCATCAAGGAAGCCTTTCACTGCCGTGTAAATGCTCACGACCTGCTTTTCAACCGGCATCGGCTGGTTGACACCCTGTTTCAAAATTTCCAAGGTGCGTGCACCACGGTTCAAGCGGGCTTGCGTCGACTTATCCAAATCCGATCCGAATTGGGCGAATGCCGCCAACTCACGATAGGATGCCAAATCCAAGCGAAGCGTACCAGCAACCTTTTTCATCGCTTTAATTTGCGCGGAACCCCCTACGCGGGATACGGAAATACCGACGTTCACCGCAGGGCGCTGTCCGGAATAGAACAGATCCGACTCGAGGAAGATTTGTCCATCTGTAATGGAGATCACGTTCGTCGGAATGTACGCGGATACGTCACTCGCTTGCGTTTCGATAAACGGCAATGCCGTCAGCGAACCGCCGCCGAGCTTGTCGCTCAATTTCGCCGCTCTTTCGAGCAGGCGGGAGTGAAGATAGAATACGTCACCAGGGAATGCCTCACGGCCTGGAGGACGCTTGAGGAGCAACGAAAGCTCACGATATGCTGCTGCCTGTTTACTCAAATCGTCGTAAATAACCAGTACGTGCTGACCTTTGTACATGAAGTACTCACCCATTGCACAACCTGCATATGGGGCCAAGAACAGCAGTGGAGAAGGTTCAGATGCACTAGCCGTAACAACGATCGTGTAATCCATCGCACCGTTGCGGCGAAGCGTCTCTACCACTTGTGCAACAGTGGACTGTTTTTGTCCGATTGCAACGTAAATACAGATCATGCCGTTGCCTTTTTGATTCAAGATCGTATCGATCGCAATCGAAGTTTTACCGGTTTGACGGTCTCCGATGATCAATTCCCGTTGACCGCGGCCCACAGGAATCATCGAGTCGATCGCTTTTATTCCCGTTTGCAGAGGCTCATGTACCGATTTCCGGTCAATAACCCCCGGCGCTGGATTCTCAATCGGTCTAAATTGATTCGTTTCAATCGGTCCTTTGCCATCAACAGGCTGACCCAAGGAGTTTACGACACGGCCTAGAAGCTGTTCCCCAACAGGGACTTCCATAATACGGCCCGTACGTTTAACTTGGTCACCTTCACGAATATCTGTATAAGGACCAAGGATAATAATCCCGACATTGTCCTCTTCCAGGTTCTGCGCCATACCCATGACGCCGTTTGAGAATTCCAGCAGCTCCCCGGCCATTACATTGGCGAGCCCGTGAGCGCGGGCAATTCCGTCCCCGACTTGGATGACTGTACCAACATCTGTGACCTGCACATCAGATTGATACTTTTCAATTTGCTGTTTAATCAGCGTACTGATTTCTTCAGGTCTGATACTCAATGAACCTCACCCCTATCTACATTGCTTTTTCGGTTAATGATCTTCTTAATTGCTGCAACTTTCCCGATAAGCTGCCATCGTAAAGTCGATCTCCAATCCGTACAACAAGCCCTCCCAGCAGACTTGGGTCGACGATCGTTTCGACTTTCACCTTTTTGCCGGTTAATGTTCCAAAACGCTCGGCTACAGCAGCAACCTCTTCTTCCGTTAACGCCGTAGGCGTATAAACCTTGGCTTGCGCCTGACCCAGCGCTTCGTTCGCGATTTCCGCATATGCCGCACGCATAGCAGGGATAATGTTGTCTCTGCCTTTTTCCACGAGAAGCAGCAGCGTATTCATTAAGAGCGGATGAACTTTGCCTTCAAAAGCCTTCTTCACCAGCTCCAGTTTTGCTGACTCATCCACGCTTGGATGATTCATGAAGTCCGCCAACTGTTGATCTTGTTCAAACAGGACCGAAATCTGTTCCAGTTCTTCATGCACTTGCTCGGCAGCTTTCTGCTCATGTGCCGCTTCGAACAATGCTTTGGCATATCTTTTACCGATAGACATTAAGCTGCTCATAGATTGTTTCCTACCTCTTTCAGGTATTTGTCAATCAATTCTTTTTGCGACTTCTCATCTACTTGCTTTTCAATAATTTTAGAGGCAATCATCACAGACATCGCGCTCACTTGACTACGAAGCTCAGCGACCGCTCTCTTCTTCTCGCTTTCAATCTCAACAAGCGCTTCTTCCTTCATTCTTGCCGACTGCTCATTCGCACGAGCCATAATCTCTTCCGCTTGCTTCACGCTCGTTTTTCTAGCCTGCTCCACGATTTCAAGTGCTTCTTTGCGAGCCTCATCAATCGCCTGTTTTTGCTCAGCCAAATATTGCTCCGCTTGCTTTCGGCTTTCTTCGGCATTTTTCATTTCGCCCAGCACTTGCTCCCGGCGTTTTTCCATAACGCTGAACAATGGACCGAATGCATATCTTTGCAATAAAAAGTATAGAATCGCAAATGCCACGATGGCATACAGAAATGATCCTAAGTTGAACTCCATTCATTTCACTCCCTTCGAAGTTCGAAGTTATCGGAAACAAAAGGCGTGCTTTGTCAGCAAACCTGTAATTTCAATGACCCAAATGCATCGAACAAAAGGAAGGCGTGGACGCTATAGGGCCTCCCCGCCTGTCCGCATAGTTATTCGATTTACGCTTGACCAAAGATCAAGAACGCGATAACGGCAGCGATCAAAGGAATAACCTCTACGATACCAACACCGATAAACATCGTTGTTTGAAGAGCACCGCGTTGTTCTGGTTGACGAGCAATACCTTCTACTGTTTTGCTTACGATCATACCGTTACCAATACCTGCGCCAAGCGCACCCAAACCTACTGCAATAGCTGCTGCTAAAAATTCCATACTCACTATTCCTCCTATAAATTAAGGTTTATTAATCGATATATTTCATCCCAGATTACTGGGTTTGAAACTACTGCCTATGAACTTCTAATGTTCCTCATGCACAGTCGCTTGTGAAATATACACCATCGCGAGCATCGTAAACAGGAATGCTTGAAGACCACCGACAAACAAACTAAAGCCCTGCCAAGCCATCATCAGCGGAAGACCGAACCAACCGGCACTTACGATCGTTGCGATCAAAATCTCCCCCGCGTAAATATTCGCGTAAAGACGAACACCAAGCGTAACAGGTCTTGCGATCTGCTCGATTAAATTCAGCGGGAAAAAGATCGGATATGGTTCAACGTAATGCTTCAGATAATGTTTACGGTTATTTTTCACACCGAAATAATGGATCATCAGGAAGATGATAAACGCAAGTCCCATCGTAACCGACAAGTCGGCCGTAGGGGACTTCCACCACAACAACGCCAAGTGCTCCCCTGTCTCATGCGCGTGATGAACATCCGCAGCAGAGAAAATCGTGGTGCCAAACAATGTGAATTCCTCTTCATGCTCTGTAACGATCGCAAATGGAAGGCCTAGTAGATTCGAGACAAAGATAAACAAAATCAGTGTCAATCCCAAACCGATAAACGGTCTGCCTTTCTTCAGCGGCATCGCACTAGCGACAATGTTTTGTACAAATTCGACAACCCACTCCATAAAGTTCTGAAGCTTAGAAGGTGCCGTAACAGACAGCCTGCGTGTCGCCAGCAAGCAAAGCACAAAGACAACTATGAAAGTAACCGTAATCATAATGATCGAAGACAAATCGACAGGAATGCCTCCGAGTTTAATAATGGGTAGATCATGCATTGGATACTTTTCACCCCTTTCCGTTCATCAAGTGCTTATTCCTGTTTCGACAAAGATAATGCCAAACCAATCACAATGGAAACCAGCGGTGCAAAAAAGAACCCAATGGCCGTAAACATGACGTCAATTTGCGACAATCTATTCGCGATCATGACCGCGATTAACACAAAACAAAACCGTGAGATTAATCCAATTCCCGCCCTCTTCATCTTTCCTTCCGCCATATCGGCGATTTGAACGACCTTTCGGGCCAAATGAATAGAATTGATCAAACTCACGAAAGTACCTAAAAATAGTCCGGCAGCGTAAGCGCGAATATCTGGGAATATCGCCCAAACCATCAGACAAACCGCCATAAACATCGATGCGGAACGATATAACCATCTGATTTGGGTAGGTAACTCAATCATGTTGTATCCTCCAGATACTTCTTGATGAAAAACGCAACGCTTACAATACTCAGTACTAACCCCGTCAACATGCCGCCAACAGCCATGAAAGCAACGCCGGTTTTCTCTGCTAAGTACTTCCCAGCCCAATACCCAAGTACAATATAAAAAATGACCTCCACACCTAAGGTGGCCGCTCTTGCAATGTACTTTTTGCTTTTGTCGGGTGAATTGGGCATTTACACCACCGCCTGCAATCTCATTCATTTTATCGAAGCATTGTCCGGTTTGTCAATTCGGGAAATATCAAACATTTAGTGAACATTTTTGGCAAAACCCTTATGTATCAAGGGTTTTGCCTATTCACAAACCATACAGTATAACTGTATGCTTGCTGCTTCTCTATAAAATATGACTGAAGCTCTGAACCGATACTAGCATTTCATGAAGAAACTGTGTCAATATGTTGAATCATTTTCACTGGGACTGCTATCTAACAAAGGGATATATCCGTGTGAAATGCAGACGATTCCCTCAATCTATTGAAGACGAAGATGTCGGACTAAACTTCTCGGGCCGCTTGTCCCTCCGGCCAAAATGATAAAGAATCGCTTCTACAATCCGCTTCGACACTTGTCCATCGCCGTAAGGATTGGCAGAGCGGCTCATTCGTTCATATAAGCCCTGATCTGTAAGAAGCGCCTTGCTTCTCGCATATACGTCTTCTTCATTCGTTCCTACCAATTCTAGTGTACCTGCTTCAATACCTTCCGGCCTCTCGGTCGTATCCCTGAGCACCAGCACGGGAACACCGAAGGAAGGCGCCTCCTCCTGAAGCCCTCCCGAATCGGTCAAAATCAGATGCGTGAATGGATAGAAATTGTGCAAATCGACTACATCGAGTGGATCGATTAAATGAATTCGGTCATGACCGCCGAGCATCTCATAGGCCGGTTCCTTCACGGCAGGACTGAGATGAACGGGATAGACGACCGAAACATCTTCGAACTCATCGACAATGCGCCGCACAGCACGGAAGATTTGCAGGTGGGGCTCACCTTGATTCTCCCTGCGATGAGCCGTCATCAGTATAAGTCTCTTTCCCTTCAATTTGTCCAGCACCGGATGGGTGTAATCCTGCTTCACCGTATACTGAAATACGTCTGTCACCGTATTTCCCGTTGTGAATATCGAACTGTCCGGCTTGTTCTCCTTGCGTAGATTGCCCGTAGACCAATCCGTCGGCGCAAAGTGGAGATCCGCCAGCACTCCCGTCAGCTGCCGATTCATCTCCTCGGGATAAGGCGACAGCTTGTTCCATGTTCGCAATCCCGCTTCCACGTGACCGACAGGAATCTGCTGCAGGAAGGCCGCATAGCTTGCTAGAAACGTCGTCAACGTATCCCCATGCACCAGCACCATATCCGGCTTCGCTTCCTTGAGTACAGGCTCCAAACCGTGCAGCACACGAATCGAAATTTCATTCAGCGTCTGGCGATCCTTCATCACATTCAGATCATAATCCGGTGTGATTTGAAAAAAATCAAGCACCTGATCAAGCATCTGGCGGTGCTGGGCAGTCACGCAGACGATCGATTCAATTTCATCATTTCTCTGCAGTTCAAGCACAAGCGGTGCCATCTTGATCGCCTCCGGCCTAACGCCGAAAATCGACATGATTCTTAATTTGCTCATTCTCCTCATTCCTCACGTCTAAAAGTGGTTTAACCGCCGCTTTTATTTCGTTCCGAACAAACGGTCACCCGCATCCCCCAAACCAGGTACGATATATCCGTGGTCATCCAAACGCTCATCCACAGCCGCGACATAAATGTCAACGTCCGGATGGGCTTCTTGTACCGCTTTAACCCCTTCCGGTGCAGCGATGAGACACATCAGCTTAATTTGGGAACAGTTTCTTTTCTTTAACACATCAATGGCCGCATTGGCTGAACCGCCGGTTGCCAGCATCGGATCGATCACGATCAGCTCTCTTTCCGTTACATCCGTCGGCAGCTTGACATAATACTCCACAGGCATCAATGTTTCCGGATCACGGTACAATCCGACATGGCCCACCTTCGCCGTAGGGTGCAGCTTTAGTATGCCGTCAACCATGCCAAGCCCGGCACGCAGAATCGGTATGAGTCCTAACATTTTTCCGGAAATGACTTTGCTCTTCGTTGTCGTCACCGGCGTCTTCACTTCGACATTTTCCAAAGGGATATCCCGGGTAATTTCATATGCCATCAGCATCGCCACTTCGTCAACCAACTGGCGAAAATCTTTTGTCTTCGTATTCTCATCCCGAATGTAGGTCAATTTATGCTGGATCAGCGGATGGTCGCAAATTGTCAACTTTCCCATAAAATCCTCCTGTAGGTAACTTAAAACTCCGTCTATTATATCATTGTCCATTCTTCGTTGCACGAATCAATTCATCGAACTTAGCATATCCTTTCCCGTGATATTCCACACTTCGACAAAACCGTTATGTTCGAATTTTTTATAAACGAAGCCACCCGGGACTCTGAAGACAAGAAAAAGGGGAATCTGACCCCAGACCCCCTCGTTCAAAGACGCTTACCTTCGATTTTACAGCTGCAGCACCACCGCATGAATGACATCTCCTTTTATTTCTTCGATTATTAATTTTGACGGAGCATTCTCAGTTCCGTTTCCCCCCGAGTCTGTATAGACTGCAGTGCTTCATCCAACGATTTTTGACCAACATACGCCATTTTGCTCTCCTGTAAAATCATCGCCTCCAGCTGCCCGAAAAATCCTTTAGGAAATCGGTCATACTCCACGAGCATATGGTGAAAATCCGGATCTAAGGTATAAAAAGCCTCCATATGCTTTCCTTCAGGGTTATACAGATACGAGGTGCGTGTCGGTAATTCCAGCTGGGACGCTTTTGATTTCAGGTTCGCCGCTTCCTTGCTGTTGATCCATTTCACCAGCTCCCACGAGGCCTGCACTTGCTCGGATTCCGCATTCACTGCAAAAATATAATTAAAATAATATGTCGTGCTTGCCTGTCGGTTATTGGCATGAACAGGGGATGCAGTCAGATCCCATCTAAAAGGCTGCTTTTCACCGGTAAACCGTCCCAGTTCGTTATGGATGTAGTAGGAATAATTGAACATCATAGCACTTTTCCCAGATATAAACGGATCGCTTGGTCCCTCCAGCGTTTCTGAAAAATCAGGTGAGACAATTGCACCCGCTCGGTAGCCGTCCAGTATTTGTTTCAGGATTTCATGAAACGTGCCGTCTTGAATCGTGACCTTCATCTCGTCCGAATCCACGAACGTGACTCCCTCTGTATAGCCCATTTCCTCCAGCAGAAGCACAAACCTAGGCACATACAGTCCATATATCTCCTCATTAGCCGGAAACCTTGCCGCCAGTTCCAGCAGCTCCTGCCAAGTCATATGGTCTTGCGGATAGGGGATGCCGTATGCATCAAACAACTCGGCATTATAATATACGGCTTTATTAATAAAAGTAGGCGGCAGTCCATACAGCTTTCCTTCTCCGATCTGTCTCAAAAATTGGACAATGCCCGAATGAACCTGTTCGAGATCAAATTCGCTGTGTGCCATAAGAGGATCTAGTTCATACAGTCTTCCTTCCTGAATGAGCCGATCGTAAGCGCGCATATCCAATGCCAGGACGTCAGGCTTTTCCTCTTCCAATATACGCTCCCAGCCGCTTCCCTGGAGCGAGCCTTCCACGACCTCTACTTCAAGGTTAGGGAATTTTGCCAGAAACAAATCACCGTATTCCCTGAAAAATGCTTGATCGTCGTAATATAAGACTTTGATCGTTCCTTCTATCGCGCTATCCGCTTCGTATACAATCTCATGGTCATCGTCTGTACAGCCTGCAGTGATGATGAGCAAAACGACGATAAGCACAAACACATTCATCCTACTCATATTTCTCCCCCGCTTTGCACCACGATGTTCAGCCACAAGATCGTGGCTTTTTGTTTTTTACGCCGCGAATCCGTCAGGCGGCCCCTTTTAACAACATATGTTGGAATATCCGCTCCGATTATGATCGTCCGAACGCTTCCTTCCCCAACGGGCTGCCTTCATACCACCTCGACTGTGCCTTGAACATCGCAGCATATTCTTGACCCAGGGCCATTAATTGATCATGTGTCCCACTCTCAATCAGGCACCCGTCCTTCAATACCAATATGACATCCGCATCGCGGCAGCTTCCGAGCCGGTGAGAGATTATAATACTGGTTTTATTTCGAGCCAGACCGGCAAACTTCTCAAACATCGCCGCTTCGGCCATCGGGTCCAGTGCCGCGGTCGGTTCATCATAAATGACCATTTCCGCCTGAACGTTCATATAAGATCTGCTCAGCGCAACCTTTTGCCATTGGCCGTGAGACAGCTCACGTCCGCCTTCATATTCGGGTCCCAGCTCGGTATCATATTGCAAAGGCAGAGAATCAATCAGAGGTTGTAGCTCCGAACGTGCAGCAGCCGACTCCAGCGACGCTCTGTCATCAAGCGAGTCAATATCGCCAAAACCGATATTTTCCTTCACCGTCAACTGATATTTCATAAAATCCTGAAACACCGCACTTACCTTCTGTTCATAACCTTCGATGCTTTGAATATTAACGCCGTTGTACAGAATTGTCCCTTCTTTCGGCTCGTAAAGCCCCATGATGCACTTGACAAGGGTACTTTTACCCGCTCCGTTCTTGCCTACAATCGCCACTTTCTGTCCAGGGGAAATATGAAAAGATATATTTTTCAGCACTGGATCGTCTTGATTCGGATAACAGAACGTGAGTCCCTCGACTTTCAACCCGCTCTCATCGCCATTCCTTAGAGGACGCTGGTCCCGATCGTACCCTCCTTCCGGAAGTGCCAGAAACTCAAACAATTCATTCGTAAACAACGCCTCCTCGTAAATTTGTGATAAATGAATGGACACCGCTTGCGTATTGGTCTTCGCTACGGCGATCGTTTCGATCAGCGCTACGAAATAACCCAGAGTTAAGACACCTTCCGAAGAAAGATAGATGAAGTAAATGATAGAAGCCAGCGTCACGGCGTAAGATATAATATCGGCAAAAAGTTGATATGCGACGCCTGTTCTTTCAAGACGATATTGCTCTGTTGCATTGTTCCAATATAATACCGACCACTTTTCCTTTAAATATGAAAACAACCGAAACATGCGCACTTCTTTTGCGGATTCCCTTTCAGTCAACAATCGCATGATGTAGTGTACTTTTCGGCTCGTGGGGGTCTGGTGAACCATCTGCGCAAATCTTTTTTTACCTAACTGCACATGAATCCAGAAGGTAGGGACAATGAAAAATATCATCCCGAAAATAAATGAAAAGTGCAGCCCAGCTAATGCAGCCGCTAATGAAACAAGTGTAACCATCCCCTTAAACAATTGAAAGAAATGGTCCAAAATAGCAAGCCCTCGATATGCTAATCCTTGAGACACCCGCTGGAGTTTATCATAATACTGCGGTTGTTCAAAATAAATATAGGCTATGCTTGCGCATTTCTCTGCGACCTGATGATCAACGGTATATTTGGCTTTCTGTTTAATATCAAACATAAACAAGTGTCCTAATGATTTCAGCCCAAGATCCGCGGAATAGAGAAGTGCCTGTGCCAATAAGATCATCATGGCCATTTGAAACGAATCAGACGTTCCTTGAATGAGGCTCGAGACTTCATCCACCAATGCTTTGGTCAAGTAAATCTGTACCGCTGGCTGAAGCGCCTCTAACAAACGGATGACAAAGACCAACAGCAATTTTACCGGTGCAACCTTCCAGATCAGCGGTATGACCTTGAGGAAAAGGCTCTCTGTTATGTTTCCGAGCTTCAAAATTTATCCCATCCATTTCTGAACATGAAGATTACGATGCTGAAGCCTGTCTAGTCCCCTTGGAAATTAACGTATGAATGTGGTTTTCGCTGTTTACAATCCCTTTCGCCTGAATAATACCGTCCGAAGAAATAAAATAAGCAAAAGGCACAACGGGTGTCTGCAGATCCTTAAAGTTATCGACACGAACGATGGGTGCGTCCAGCCTATGATTTTGAAGCAGCTGTTCTACTTCTTCCTCCGGTCCGGATATGTACACGAAATACTGGTATACGGGCAGCTTGTTATAAAGCTCGTTGATGATGGGGTATAGTTTTTTGCAAGCATCGCAATAGCAAGAAGTAAAAAAGATCAAAGTTCCATCTTTTTCCGGTGCGATTACGGTCCATTCCTGCTTCGGTGAAATATGCCTCTCCAGCGGGAATACGATCCCCTTCGGCAATCCTTCATGCTCCTCGTGAAGCATGCTTTTGATTTTGATATTTTCCTTCATGATGATCATGGCGATATATGACAATAGGAATACGATGGACCATAAAACCAGATGAGAAAATAAATAAAATGAAGACATCATCCACTCAGCTCCTCCTCACATTTCAGAAGAAAGACTTTTCTTAAACTGCCAGCAAGTCACCGCTAATGAATAGAGCAGAACGATTCCAATCGAATTCAACAAGGCAGCTGCGATTTCAGAAAACGACAGCGTATAGATCGTCACCATGCTTCCGCTCATGAGCAGAACCATCGATAGAATCAATAAACAGATGATTTTCGCATATGTAAGTGTTCCGAATTGCTCCTGTACCAAGCTGCCAAAGCAATTGCATTCAACATATCTTCCCCTTGCGCGATGTGCGGCGTAGCCGAAGCAAAGCAGCAAACAAATGATCACCATCACGCCGATCATGGCCGTTGTTTCCCATACGAATAATATAGAAGCTGTGAGTTCAATGATGGGCAGGGTCAGCGCAGCAAATTCGGCCAACTTGGTAGGCACTTTTAACTGAACGATCGTTTCCTTGAACGATCTCAAATCGAATAGTTTAGTTATCGCAGAAAAGAAAAACACGGCGAGCACGAGGATTTGAATCTGAATTACAGCATTCACAACACATCACCCAACTTTCATGGTTTTTAGAGGCGTGCATCGTTAGCAATAATAAAAAGGGAAGAAGGATAAGGCCTAGACCTTATCCTTATGTGCTGCTTAGCACTCGCATCTGCAAACTTCACATCCATCATGATAGCGCTGACATCTGTAGGTCTTTCCTCCGCCGCACGCTCTATCCGTGCAATAAGTATACAAGTAGTGGGACCCTGCGCACATATCTCACACCTCCTTTGCGTGGTTTATGTATAGTCAGGGCAAATACCCCTGGCTACCTCGATTTGTTTGAAAACCATAATGGCATGTTGGTGCAATCGTTTGCACAAATTTCAAAAAAGAATTGCTGCCTATGTTAGCTATGAATCGGTTTCAGATGAACGAAAATAACCCTTTCCACGCAAGCAACCATTTTCTAATTTTTATGATATTTCTTTGATAAGATTATAATAACGCTTTCATTTCCATGTCAATCATTTTTTTAAAATTTACTCGATACCGCTGTCTGGCGGCATGCATAAGAACTAAAAAAGAAACCCTGCAGCACGACAATCGTTCGTGCATACAGGGCTCCATTGTACGATTAATAGCTCAATCCCTCATACAAAGGGAATTTTTCCGTCAACTGCTTAACCAGTCCTCTCGCCTTCTCCTTCACGGCTTCGTCCTGTGGATTTTTCAACGTCATGGCAATGACCTGAGCGATCGTCTTCATCGCTTCTTGATCCATGCCGCGTGTCGTTACCGCTGGCGTACCGATGCGGATTCCGCTCGTGATGAACGGGCTTGTTGGGTCGAAAGGAATCGCATTTTTATTGGCGGTGATTTTCACCTCATCCAACACATGCTCTGCGTCTTTACCGGTAATGTTCAGATTGCGAAGGTCGATCAGCATCAGATGATTGTCTGTGCCGCCCGATACAAGATTTAGTCCTTCAGCTGTAAGGGCTTCTGACAGCACCTTTGCATTTTCGACAACGTTCTTGGCATACGTCTTGAATTCAGGCTGCAGCGCTTCTCCCAACGCAACGGCTTTCGCAGCAATTACATGCATGAGCGGGCCGCCTTGTGATCCTGGGAATACCGCTTTATCGATCGCTTGGGCCCAGGACTTGCGGCATAAGATCATTCCGCCTCTTGGTCCGCGCAATGTTTTGTGCGTCGTCGTTGTGACAAAGTGAGCATGAGGCACTGGATTTGGATGGAGACCAGCGGCTACCAATCCTGCGATATGGGCCATGTCGACCATGAACAGCGCGCCTACGTCATTGGCAATTTGGCCCAGCTTCTCGAAGTCAATGATTCTTGGATACGCGCTTGCACCCGCAACGATCAGACGCGGTCTATGCTTGAACGCCAGCTTGCGCACCTCGTCGTAATCGATGCGGAAGCTGTCTTCCTGTACGCCGTAAGCGACGAAGTTATAAAGCAATCCGGATGCATTGACCGGACTGCCGTGCGTCAAGTGTCCGCCGTGTGCGAGGTTCATCCCTAGAACCGTATCTCCCGGCTTCAGCGCCGCTAAATAAACCGCCATGTTCGCCTGTGCACCTGAATGCGGCTGAACGTTGGCATGTTCAGCACCGAACAATTCCTTCGCGCGGTCTCTTGCCAAGTCTTCCACAATGTCTACATATTCACAACCGCCATAATAGCGCTTAGAAGGATACCCTTCCGCGTATTTGTTGGTAAGCACTGTGCCCATGGCTTCCATCACCGCACGGCTGACAATGTTTTCTGATGCGATAAGTTCAATGTTATCCTGCTGGCGCTGCAGCTCTAAATTAATCGCCTTTAATACGTCCTGATCCTGATTGCGCAAATGTTCGCTCATCGTTGAAACTCCTCTCGATTTTGAAAATGATATATGAAATGCCTTCTATACAAGCTTAACTGCAGTTTCCACTTTCTTCAGAAGCCGTCTTCTCTAGACGATACACCGCTCTTTCCCCGCCGATCAGCTTTGGTCGGGTATATGCTGCAGACACCAGCGCTTCCCCAATCTGTCTTACCTTCGGTCTGAACGGCACCGCCACCCGCTTCAAGTGCATTCCGATCAATGTAAGACCAATATCGATGCCGGCATCGGCCTGTACTTGTTCGACTAAGCAAGCATCCTCCATATGACGGTATGCATAAGAGGCCATCGACCCGCCCGCTTTCGGAACAGGTATCGCTGCGACCTCTTCCAAACGGTACCGCTCAAGCGTCTGCCTGCTGACCACAAGCGCGCGATTCAAATGCTCGCAGCATTGAAAAGCCAAATCAAAGCCGCAGTCTTTCTGCACGTCTGCCAATCCCCGGTAAATTTGTTCCGCAACGTCTGTCGCTCCGGCCGTTCCAATATGCTTGCCCATCACTTCACTCGTGCTGGTACCTATGACAAGGAGCTTGCCCGGTCCGAGCTTTGCTTGAACAGCAAGCTGTTCAGCTATCGAACGTACTTGATCTGAAATATGGTGAAGTCCATCCATTAAGCTCACCTCGAATCAAATGACTGCTGCTGCAGTTTAAGGATGAATGGCATGGCTGTCTTCGATTTGCTTGATTTTTTGAATTCTTTGATGATGGCGCTCGCCTTGTGAAAAATCGGTTTCGAGCCAAATCTTGACGATTTCCATCGCCAGGCCTGGTCCCACAACCCGTTCGCCCAGTGCAAGCACGTTCGTATCGTTATGCTCGCGAGTAGCACGTGCGGAGAACGTATCATGAGCCAAAGCGCAGCGAATGCCTGGCATTTTATTGGCCGCGATACTCATTCCGATCCCTGTACCGCAGACAAGAATGCCGCGATCCGCTTCGCCGGAAATGACTTGATTGCACGCTTCATTCGCATAGTCGGGATAATCGACGGAATCCGGGCAATCGCAGCCTACGTCTGCAACGGTATGTCCAAGCTCTTTTTCAATAAAATCCTTTAGCTGCTCCTTTAACTGAAAACCGCCATGATCGGCTCCGATCACTACTTTCATTTCAGAATGCCTCCTTTTCCTCATAATTTTAGTATACCCTTTAATGGACAAGTTGCGAAACCGTACGGATCGTCTTTCCTTGTCTTCTTTCAGGTCTTCTGTGCCGTATTCGATTACTCGTCTGATCTTCAAGCAATGGTCCTGCTTCAACAACAAAAAAAGAGCATATCACGTCCATGACGTATCTACGCTCTTTGCCCAGGCGACCGGCCGTATACCTTGATGCTCCACCGTGGTTCATTCCACTTGTCGCCAGTCACATCAAGTCTTCTATTTAGCTATATCATAACCGATGCTTTATCTGTCTGTAAAGATCCGTTTTGCCTTTATTCCCGCTCCAATTTATCCAACAGCTGCAAAAGCGCCTGCTCGATCTCCTCTGCCGCCTGCTCGTAGTCATTGAGGCTCCCGCCGAAAGGATCGGCCACATCGTAGGAACCAAGTTCATTTTGAAGCGCAAGCAGATGCTCCAGATCCTCTTCCGTCACGTTCTGCCCCATCGCCAGCTTCATCTGCAGCTCCGCCTCCCAAGCATTGAAGCGATTCAAAGCCTCTAGCTGCTCCGGCGTTTGCTTGACGTATTCCTTCAGCGCATACAACTTGTCTACCGCATGAGGATATTGCGCCGCAAGCGATTGTTTATGATGCATCGTCATCGTCAGCACCAAATCAGCCCAATCGATCCAGTCCGGTGACAGCGGCTTGGAATGATGCATCTCGCGTATGCCTTTTCGCTCCAATATCGTCCGTGTATGCTCTGACATCGGAATTCCGTTTGCGGCAGCAACTCCGGCAGAACGAACCTCGATTTGCAGATTGCGATGTTTCGCCAAATGCCTTAGCAGCGCTTCCGCCATCGGACTTCGGCAAGTGTTGCCCGTACATATGAATAAAATCCGTTTCAACAGATCAGAACCCCCAAGCTTGATACGATCATTCAACCGTCTGTTCGTTATCCCCGTACTTCTTGCTCCAAATACTCAAAGTCAGTCAGCCTCATAAAATAAACTTCATGCCCAGCACGAATAATATCGCGCCTCCAAATACTTCCCCGTACTCACCCAGCCAAGCATGCACCCTTCTGCCTAAATATAATCCGATCAATGACATGCTTCCGCCAAATACACCAAACGTAAATACACTAAGCAGCAAATCGGAAGCAAAGATGCCCAAAGAAATGCCAACGGAAAATGAATCAATACTTACACCAAAAGCGAACAGCAGAATACCGAGGAGAGATTGATGATTAAAGGATCGAACCTCATCCCCCTTCAGCGCGCTGTATATCATATGTAAGCCAAGAACAACCATTAAGCCGCCGCCGGTAATGATCGCAATGCTGCCCAGCAAACCTCCCAAATAACGGCCGGTTGCAATACCGATGACGGGCATGATGATGTGGAACATTCCAACGACAGTGCTTATTTTTAGTATATCCAATAATCGGACGCCTTTCATCCCTATGCCTAAACCGACAGAGAAGGCATCCATCCCGAGTGCCATCGCCATAAATAGAATCGTAACGAGCTGTCCTGTCTCCATTACAGGATACATACCGAGCATCTCCCCTTGTCCGCTTTTCTCTACCCAACATATGCGGACAGGCGATGAATCATTCGTATGTATTGTCTGTCTATCTTCTGACGATTTGATGGCCGGCAGCTTTTTGCAGCCGGTTCATGAGAGCTAGTCCTACGCCCTCTTGGGCGCATCCCTCCGCATAGATGACCTTCACACCCTGCTGATCGAAGGTTCTTAACGCGTCATACAGTCTTGCGGCGGCCGTCTCAAGCATGGACAAGCTTCCCAAAGAGATCGCAACGTCCGCGCAGCGATGATAGTCACCTGTATGTTCATCAAAGTAAAGCAGACCTGTTTTCTCCCCTTGTTCCGATGCCCTCTGGAGCTCCGACCGAATATATGAGACTACGGCACCGTAGCTTGCCGCTTGATCCGCTTTGTCCAGCTTGTCCAAATCCTTTGGCAATACGACCGTCATTCTTCCTTTCGGAGCATAATGGGTATATTTCATCCCAGGAGCGCGAGGTGCTTCGCCTGTATGCGATATGTTCTCGGTACCTGATATGATGTATGCTTCGGGAATGGCATCTTTCAGCTGCTCGATGTTCACGCCTCCTGGTCTTAGGACATGAATCCGGTCCTCATCCAGTTCAATTACAGTCGATTCCAGTCCCACTCCAGCCGGACCACCATCCACAATCGCATCAATCAATCCCTCTAAATCCTCCTGTACATGTGCAGCAAGCGTAGGACTCGGTCTGCCGGATCGATTGGCACTTGGCGCTGCAATGGGACATCCAGCGAGTGAAATCAATTCTCTTGCGACAGGATGCTCGGGAATTCGAATACCAAGGGTTGACAGTCCCGCTGTGACCTTATTGGAGATACGTCCTTCTTTCAGCGGCAGCACCATCGTAAGCGGTCCCGGCCAAAATCTTTCCGCCAACCTAGAGACATAAGGGTGCGCATCATCCACCCATTCGCTGATCCTCGACGCATCGGACAGATGCACAATGAGCGGGTTGTCCGAAGGCCTGCCTTTGGCCTGAAAAATTCGTTCCACCGCAAGATCGTTCGCGGCATTCGCCCCTAAGCCGTACACCGTTTCGGTAGGAAATGCAACCACCCCGCCTGATCGAAGCAGCGACGCTGCCTCCCTCAAGCAGGGAGAACGGGCGGGATCGACGCGGTCTACTTGGCATAAATATGTCTTCATGCCGATCCTCCTCTTCATTCATAAGCAATATTCTCATTTTATCACAACCGTGATTTAGGAAGGAATGTATTGCCTTAATCTAGTGGATCTATCGATTCGGAATACAGTCACTTCGTCTTACCCAGCTTCATGGAATCATCTCTTCATTTTACGCAAACAAGTTTTGAATCCAATGAATCAGCTTCACCAGCAGCTCCCACAAAAAGAATTTCATCTGAGTCTCTTCACCTTCACCAGCCTCGGCGGATGCGGTCTGGACTGATCCGTCCTCTCCCGCTGCGGTATCCGCGTCAGCCGCCTCCCCCGATTCCCCATCAACGAAGCACAGCGGCGGGAATAGAACACACCACCAGTTTTGTCCTTTTCCAGAACCCAGTGTTACACGCAGCGCTTCATACAATCCCGCCGGATATACTTTCCCGCCGTACATTTTCGTCGGAAAATGCACCTCTCCCAATTCGACCTGCACCGATTGGCTCACTTGATAGGTGCGAAGCACATCTTCAATGATGCGTTTGATTTCCGGAAGTTTGCCAGACACGACTTCTCTCGCTTCTTCCAACGTAGATGGGCCGCTCACCCATGTATTCATTTGCTGGGTGACCGCATCTCTCACCTTCTGTTTAATCCACTGGTCCTGCGGTGCATCGGAATGAGCTAATATACGCAAGCGGATCGATTCTTCTGGAATTTCCCCCGCGGCTAAAGCGACATTATTTTTTTGCTGTTCCCAGCTCACCATGAGCATAAAGCATATAAAAAAGACTAAAAATGAGACCGAACAAGTTTTTTTTTGCATGGATAAGCTCCCCTTTCTCCTCATACTCACAGTATGGCCAGATTTAGGGGAGCTAAACCTATCAATCTATGAAACTATGACATTTAATGCTTCTCTTTTGCCGCTTTGGCATTTTGTCCATTCTGCCCGTCGATCAGATCCTGTATTTGCAAGAGATTGACCAGCGGCTGCACGTCGTGCTTGAAATGAACGAGCACCGGCTTATTGTCCCTGGTAAACAGCAGCATATACGGCTTCTCCGCGCGTGCGAGAAAGATGAATGCATCGGATACTTGATCCTTGAAGAAAGAATGATTCAATTGAACAGCTGGATCGACAGGAATCCGCAATGCAATCCCTTTCTTTGGATCAATTTTCAGACTCGTGACGAGACCGTCAATCGATTTTAGAATCGAGATCGTTTCCTTTTGTATTTCAGGTGTGTACGGGATTTTCTTAACCACTTTCCCCTTCGTAACATCAAAAACCTCTACAGGTCTGATATCCACATTCGTATTCGGTTTGTCCGAAGCGTAGGGCGGAGACGGCTCGGCGAAAGCATGCGACGTCGTGAATCCGAATGCACCGCACAGCATGACAGCAGCGATCATCAAGGAATGCATCGTTTGCAGTAAGGTCTTTTTCATGTTCATGACACCTCCTGCTACTTAAAGTGCCCATTCATTCCCTAAACCAATCACGTGTCTTTCAATTTCAGCTAAATCCTTAACGATCTCCACCCGGTCCCAATTCCCTGCGGCACGCAGCATGTCCGCCACATCGGCGGCTTGTCCCGCCCCCGTTTCAAAGCCAATGATGTGCGGCGGTCTTCCTAGTTGTCCCGCACCTTCAATTAACTCGCGGTAGCAGCGCAGTCCATCCGCTCCTCCGTCGAGAGCAAGCAGCGGCTCGTAATCCTTCACTTCCGGCTGCAGCTCCAGCACGTCTGTTGAAGGTATATAAGGAGGGTTGGAGATCAGAATATCGATATCCACCTGGCGTTCGAGCAGCGGCTGAAGCAGATCACCTTCGATGAACTCGAGCTTGTCCCGAACATGGTGTAGTTCAGCATTCTGGCTTGCCATGCCCAACGCATCTGGGGATAGATCGACCGCATAAAATTGCCAATCGGGCTCAAGCAGTGCCAGTGTGATCGGGATAATGCCGCTGCCTGTACCAATATCGGCTGTCTTTAGCGAGTGCTTTCCAAGACGATCTGAAAGCCTTCTGCCCCAATACTGTACCCGCTCCACTAGCAGCTCGGTTTCCGGCCGGGGGATGAGTACCGCAGGGGACACCCGGAACGTAAAACCGAAAAATTCCTGCTCACCGGTAATATATTGAACCGGTACGCCCTCCGCTTTTCTTTGCAGCGCCTGCTGCAGAGCTTCCATCCGCTCCATCGGGAAGGGCTCCTGCCATGAAAGCAGCAGCTCGCTTCGATCCATCTCCAGTACATGCTCCAGCAGCAATCTGCACACGTGCTGCACATCCTGCGTATTTCGCGTCGTGCTTAAAAAAGAAGAAGCCTGTAAGTAGGCTTCTCTAATCGTTAACGGCTTTTCCACACGGGTTCCCCTCACTGCGCCTGTTCCATCAATTCTGCCTGAGTGGCGATGGTCAGGGCGGAAATGATTTCGTCCATATCTCCCGCAAGCACTTGGTCCAGCTTATGCAGCGTCAGGCCAATACGATGATCGGTCACACGGCTTTGCGGGAAATTGTAGGTCCGAATCCGCTCGCTTCGATCCCCTGTGCCGACCTTACTTTTCCGCTCGCTGGCATATTTCGCTTCTTCCTCTTGGCGGATTTTATCATAGATGCGTGCGCGCAGCACTCGCATCGCCATTTCCTTGTTGGAGTTCTGCGATTTGCCGTCCTGACAGGAAACCACAATGCCTGTCGGGATATGCGTGAGCCGTACAGCGGATTTGGTCGTGTTGACGGATTGGCCGCCAGGTCCGCTGGAGCAGAACGTATCTACACGAATATCCTTTTCACTAATATCCACTTCGACCTCTTCTGCCTCCGGCAGCACCGCCACCGTAGCCGTCGAAGTATGAATTCGACCGCCGGACTCTGTTTCAGGAACACGCTGTACGCGGTGAGCACCGCTCTCATACTTCAGTTTGCTGAAGGCGCCGTTCCCTTTCACCATAAAGATGATCTCCTTAAAGCCTCCGAGGTCGCTTTCGCTCGCTTCCATAATTTCCGTCTTCCACCCCTGCATATCGGCATAGCGCGTATACATTTTAAATAAATCCGAGGCAAACAAAGCCGCTTCGTCTCCGCCTGCCGCTCCGCGAATTTCAACAATGACATTCTTGTCATCGTTCGGATCCTTCGGCAGCAGAAGCACCTTCAGCCGTTCCTCCAGCTGCTCCTTGCGCTCGCTCAGCTCCTCGAGCTCCATCTTAACGAGTTCTCGCATCTCATCATCCAGCTTCTCGGCCAGCATGCTTTTCGCGGACTCGTGCTGTTCCATCACTTGCTTATATTCTTGATACGCATCGTATGTTTCCTGCATATTGGATTGTTCTTTGGACAATTCCCTTAAGCGTTTCGTGTCATTCGTTACATCCGGGTCGCACAACAGTTCACTAATTTTCTCATAACGGTCTGCAACAGCCTGTAATTTATCCAGCATGCCATACACTCCTCTCTGATGAAATCTTAGATTTCATCTGATTTGTTGATTTTATTGCAGCTTACGAATGGACCTCATTATACGTTAAATCGGAAGTGCATCACGTCGCCGTCCTGCACGATATATTCTTTACCTTCTAATCGAAGCAGCCCTTTTTCCCTCGCTGCTGCCATCGAACCGCTGGTGATCAAATCCTCATAACCAACGACTTCGGCACGAATAAATCCGCGCTCAAAATCGGTATGGATCACGGCCGCGGCCTGAGGGGCCTTCGTTCCGCGGCGAATCGTCCATGCCCGAACTTCCTGTACCCCTGCGGTGAAATATGTCTGCAAGCCGAGCAGCTTATAAGCTGCGCGAATCAAACGGTCAAGCCCGGACTCAGAGAGTCCAAGCTCTTCCAAGAACATTTCGCGATCTTCGCCTTCCAGCTCCGCAATTTCCGATTCTACTTTCGCACTAACCGCGACGACTTCTGCATTTTCCGCCTCAGCGAACTCCCGTACCTTCTGTACGTAAGGGTTGCCATCGGCGTTGCCTGCTTCGTCCTCGCTGACGTTCGCCGCATACAGCACGGGCTTCATCGTCAGAAGATGCAGATCCCGGATCAGCAATTTTTCATCATCCGTTAAATCCAAGCTTCTTGCAGGCTTATCCTCATATAGGGTCGCCTTTACTTTTTCCAGACATTCCACCTCTTGCGCATACTTCTTATCGCCGCCCTTCATATTTTTACGGGAACGGTCAATACGCTTCTCGACGCTTTCAATGTCTGCTAAGATCAGCTCCAGATTAATCGTCTCAATATCCTCCAGCGGGTTTACTCCTCCCGCCACGTGCGTAATATTCTCGTCCTCAAAGCAGCGCACAACATGCACAATGGCGTCTACTTCGCGAATATGCGCGAGGAACTTATTGCCTAAACCTTCACCTTTGCTTGCCCCTTTGACCAGACCTGCAATATCGACAAATTCAAATGCCGTCGGTACAATCCGGTTCGGGTTTACAATCTCAGCGAGCTTTCCAAGACGCTCATCCGGTACCTCGACGACGCCGACATTCGGATCAATCGTACAGAACGGATAGTTCGCCGATTCTGCTCCCGCCTGCGTTATTGCATTAAACAGTGTAGACTTCCCCACATTGGGCAGTCCTACAATCCCTGCCTTTAAAGCCATAATCTATGTCAACTCCTCACAGAACTATAGTACGCTGTAACTTCATTATTATATAGCAGTGCGCTCCTTAGTACAATCAACAAAAAAACACACGCTTTGTGCAGGTCGTGTGTCTAGAATGGCTTTACGCTTTTGCCGGCAGACCTTGCTGTAGTCTAGCTTTGGCCATTTGCTTGCGCTGCTCGGAGCGGATATGGATTTGCCTCGTCAATATAAACGCTTGAAAAGAGGTTATTTTATCCTGTGGAAAGGAACAAATTTTACACCCGTAAAACATGCCTCCATCCTTCGCAGTGTGACGGACAACCTCTACCTCGAATTGCACCTCTAATCCTGTCGTTAACTCAAGCTGAAGTCTCTTGCCGGATAAGCCGGGCTCACTCGCGGGAAGCATAAAACCGACTCCCCCCAAGCTGATATCCTGAATATCGATATTCAGCGGCTCAAGCTCTGTCTTCGGTTCCCGTTTGTCATGAGCTTTGATCAATCCTTGTTCTTTCACCTTTACTCTGGGGTGCTCCCTGCGATTCAAAAATTTCTTCTGCGTCTCCGGCGGAATCAGCGCAACGATAACATCGATATCGATGGCAACAACACTGCTCGTGAAGGTATATATTCCACCTAGGGAGTAAATACTCAGCTTCACGGGCTGACCTAATTCAAATTTATTGGAGTCTGACAGTTCAATCTCGACGATATCCCCTTCCGCATACGTAAGCATTCCGGAAGTCACGAAATCCTTCGTTTCGAGCACCGTCCTTGAATCCAATAATATACCGCTGCTCGCAGTAGAGGATGAAGAGCGCATTGGGGAAACGGTTGATAAACTCATGACATCACCTGTTTATTAGATTTGATCCTGCATATAAACAAAAAAGCTAACCTAAGCAGCTCGCCCAGATTAGCCTATTACCTTGATTCCCAAGTCCTACACAAGAAAAGTATGTAAGCTGTATCCGATTTGGCGATCTGGATCCCATACGTTGTTAAGAACTGCTAGTGAATTCCAGAAACGTTAGCATGATTGTCATTCGACAATATGCCTTCTTTCGACAAAGTTACATGTAGGAAAAGAGAACCTAGGACAGAAAAAGAGAATAGGAAAATAGAACCTAATACGTATATTATATTCAACTGGCTTTGATATTTCAACATTAAAGTATTCATCATCAGGTTACAATGACAGCCGAGCTCTGAAGTTTATCGATCATGCTTGTCCCATCATTGATGTTTCCACCATTATCCTATACAATGATAGCTGTTTCAGATTGAACACACAGTGGGTAATGTGGATAAATTCATTGTTATCCACAGAATTATACACAACCTGTTCACAACGAATCTATGTTCGGCGCATAAACCGCCATTTTGAGGTGTCCACATGTGGATAAATTGATGGATGAATATTGGATGCACATCGCCATGGAAGAAGCACTTGCCGCTCAAAAATTGGGAGAGGTTCCGATCGGTGCAGTGATTGTTCAAGACGGCATTATTATCGGACGCGGCCATAACTTGCGGGAAACAACCCATAATCCGGCTGCGCACGCCGAAATGATCGCTATTGAAGAGGCCAGCCGTACGCTGCAAGCATGGCGTCTTCTGAACTGTACGCTGTATGTGACGCTTGAGCCTTGTCCGATGTGTGCCGGAGCGATCGTTCAATCCCGAATTCCCCGTGTCGTATTTGGTACCCGTGATCCCAAGGCCGGCTGTGCAGGCACTCTGATGAATTTGCTTCAAGAGCCCCGATTTAATCACCAAACCGAGGTCACCGCTGGCATACTGCAAGAAGAATGCTCAGAACTGCTGTCCGCTTTCTTCAGGCGCATTCGAAACCAGAAAGCAGTGCTGAAACAGAAGCAGAGGCAATCCCCAGAAGCAGCCGAAGAATAATCCTTCCGGCTTCCCGGCAAACTAACGAAAGCACTTCAGCTATTCTATTTGGTATAGAAGGGGGAGCCATTCTGATGACGAAGCAAATTCATAACGACAAAAACCTGCAGAACGTCGTTAATGAGCTGGAAACGTCGGCGGTGAACAGCCATCAAGCGCAGCAATTGAACCAAGATCATATGGATAACCGAAAGCAGGCGCTCAAAAATAAAAAGGGCTACAAAGAAAACGAGAACATGTATCAGTAGCAAAACGCAAAAACTTCCTCTATCCACAGCTGTCGCTGAAGATAAGGAAGTTTTTTTCATGACATATACGGTTATACACATGTGAATATTCTATTTGTCTATGATGTCCCCTGTGCCGTTTTCCTCCTTCTCCACACCCGTTGTGGAAAAGCAACTCCGAACAAGATCAACAGCACGCCAATCCACTGTAGAAGACTGACATGTTCTTTTAGCACGATCGTTGACATCAGCACCGCAACTGGGAGCTCAGCTGCACTTAAAATCGATGCCAGGGTTCCGCCAATACGGGCCACACCTATAGCATAAAATAACGTTGGGATCACCATACCAAATAACCCTAAAAGCAGTCCGTAAAAGGAAAGCGGCGAAGCCAAGGATCCGTCCCATAGATATGCCGGTCCAAACACAATCCATGCCAACAGCAGCCCCCCTGTAACGGTCACCGCAGATCTGCTGACGGAAGGAAGACTGGATTTTATTTTTCCGCTTAATAAGATAAAAAAGCTGTAGCTTACGGCCGCAAGCAGCCCAAGAAGCGTCCCCCAAATATGGAATTCTATATTTCCTTCCAAGATGCCTCCGGCGAGAAAGGTGCCCAAGAGCAGGAAAACCAAAGACAGATATGTCGATTTGGCCGGAAGCTTCCTCGACCAAATCGAATCGATCAGCACACCGATCCATGTAAACTGAAACAGGAGCAAAATCGCAAAGGAAGCTGGAATAAACTGCAGCGCGGCGTAATACAGCATTCCTGTGGATGCTGTAAAGCAGCCAATCAAACCTAGCGCCAGCCACTGCCGTAAGTTGAAGCTCCACCGACTCAGCGGCAGTGCGATACACCACAGCAGGAGCGCTCCGTACAGCATTTGACTGCCGATGACCTGATCGACCGTATACCCTTCCCTATATGCCAGCTTTACGAAGGTGGAAAGAATACCGTAGCTCGCGCCACCTAATAAGACAAGAATGATGGATTTCCACATGTTGTTTCTCCTATACAAGATTCAATATATTTTCAATAAGGAAACGATTGACGAAATTATTCGTTCATCAGCCAAAAGAAATTGTATCTCAAGACTTAAGAAGCATGAAGTCATAATTTTCCATATGGTACAATGGATGTATTATTCCTAGTAAAGGTGATGCCCATGACAAAAACGAGCAATTCTCCTGGTTTCGGTTTTGCAAATATTTTGAAGCTCATGCGCTATATGACGTTTCCAAAAATGCTGTTCAGCTTCGCTTTGATCCTCAGTCTGTTGAATACAGGGGCAAGCCTCATCGTACCCTTGTTTACGAGAAACCTAGTCGACAAATTGAGCCTAGATTCCTTGGAGCCGTCCGTCATTTATTTTCTGATCGGTGCCTTTATTGTACAAGCCGTTTCCTCCGGTCTGTCTCATTACATGCTGTCGTACGTGGGACAGCGCATGGTGGCGGGATTAAGGTCTCGTCTATGGGAAAAGGTGCTGTCCCTGCCGCTGTCTTACTTTGACCAAAATCGTTCGGGCGAGCCCGTAAGCCGCATTACTCAGGACACTTCGGTCGTCATGAACCTGGTCACACAGCACTTGATTTCATTTTTTACGAATATCATTTCCATTATCGGTGCCGTCAGTATTTTATTTTTCCTCGATTGGCAGATGACCTTGATTATCGTCATCGTTACCCCTTTCGCGCTGCTCATCGTTCAACCTCTGGGACGGAGAATGTACAGGATCTCAAAAAAGACGCAGCAGGAGATGGCCTCCTTAACCTCCGATCTCAATCAAGTGGTATCTGAAATTCGCTTAGTGAAAGCGAGCAATGCAGAGACGAAGGAGAAATCGAACGGTATTCATCGCATTGAAGAGCTGTTCCGTTTCGGACGAAAGGAAGCAACCGTACAAGCAGTACTTGCCCCCTTCATGACGCTTATTATGATGGCAGTCATGGTGATCATTATCGGTTACGGCGGCTACCGTGTCGCATCCGGAGCGTTAAGCGCAGGCGATTTAGTCGCTTTCATTTTATATGTTTTCCAAATCGTCGTTCCGTTCAGCCAATTCGCCAGCTTCTTCACCCAGCTTCAAAAGGTGCACGGTGCCTCCGAACGTCTCATCGAAATGATGAATATGTCTGAGGAAGTCAAGCAGGAAGGGAGAGAAATTCCTCATTCGGCGGATCGCTCCATCCTATTTGACCACGTTCGGTTCGCCTATAACGGAGAAGAAGAAGAGGGTGTCTTGAAAGACATCACCTTTACGATTCCCGAACGGAAAGTAACCGCCATCGTCGGTCCAAGCGGCAGCGGGAAGACAACGATCTTTTCGCTTCTAGAGAGATTTTATTCCCCTCAAGAAGGAACGATTCTGTACGGCGGAAGATCGATAGCGGATTTCTCTTTAAAGGCCTGGCGTGAACAAATCGGTTACGTGTCTCAAGAAAGTCCTCTGCTTGCAGGCACGATACGAGAAAATATTACCTACGGCCTTGAGCGAAGCGTCGCATTGGAAGAGGTAGAAGAAGCGGCACGGATGGCGAACGCCCATGAGTTCATTGCACAGCTGCCGCGCGGTTATGATACCGAGGTTGGGGAACGTGGCATGAAGCTGTCTGGCGGACAGCGGCAGCGCATCGCTATTGCCCGCGCTATTCTTAGAAATCCACGCATCCTGCTCCTAGACGAAGCAACCTCCAGCCTCGACAGTGCCTCCGAGCACGAAGTACAGAAGGCGCTGCAAGCCTTAATGGAAAATCGTACGACGGTCGTTATCGCTCACCGCCTCTCCACCATAGTCGGTGCCGATCAAATTATCGTACTCGAGTATGGCAAAGTAACGGGGGCCGGAACGCATGATCAGCTTTTTGCTACACATTCCCTTTACCGAGAACTGGCGCGGAAACAGTTCCAGACCAGCGGAAGCTTCACATAGAGAAAAATACAAAAAAACCGTCCGAGAATATTCTCGAGACGGTTTTTCGTATGTTGCATATTACAGCAGTTTATTCGCTCTCATCAAATTAACAAGCAGCTTTGCCGTTTCTGCACGTGTAATTCTAGCGGTTGGATCAAAGATCAACAGCGGATCCTGCTCAGGATCCGAATTCGGAACCAATTTACCCTGCATCAGCTTCTTGCTGTAAACTGCTTCTACCGCTGCTCTCGCATAATAGTTAATCGTACCGGAATCCGTAAATACTTTATCCAGTTTTGTCTTCGCCGCATCATAATTGGTATTCATTTTCAAGTTCATCGCATAGGCAATCATGATCGCAGCTTGCTCACGCGTTACCGGGGAATCCGGTGCGAACTGCTGAATACCCACACCGCGGACGAA
The DNA here is from genome assembly GCF_042658665.1 of Marinicrinis lubricantis. NCBI lineage: Bacteria > Bacillati > Bacillota > Bacilli > Caryophanales > Paenibacillaceae > Marinicrinis > Marinicrinis lubricantis. The sequence continues at coordinate 24,433 of NZ_JBHSQV010000027.1, read as the reverse complement.
TCCATTCTGTCCGGCAGTCTCAATATAACGATAATCCCAATATGGGCTTGCATAAATATATGGTGGAACATCATAGAACAAACGGTTGTTTGGATCGTAGTCCAATGGGATATCTAGCACCTTCACAAGCGCCTGCGCAAATTCTCCTCGGGTCGTAGGCTCATAAGCGCCGAATTCCCCACCGCTCTTCGAATTCATAATGCCTTTTGCAAACACGATCTCCATATCATCTCTGGCGAAGCCGTGATTTTGTGTATCGTCGAAGCCAAAGTTGTTATAAAACACCGCATAATAGCCAAATTGATCCATGGATGCCGTAATGGTGTGCGACTTGGCATTGACTTTACCGCCAATATTCGTCCACTTCATCGAGCGTGCATCTTGGTCATAACCGAATCTCCAGATCGACAGCTGATTGGCTGCCACATCGCGAATATTGGAATCGTATTGCAGCGTAATCGTTCCGCGCACCGTTGGCTTCAGCCAATAGTTCCCTTGGCGATTCCAAATATTATATGTCGTGTTGTTGCCGTTTGGATTCGTAATCTGCAGCTCTTGTCCGTAATATGGATGCATGCCGTTCTGCTGTACATAGCCAGGCTGTGTGCTGTCATAGTAACCGGCGTCAATCCAATACAAATTGCTGGCATAACCGAAATGGTAAGGAACGGTCAGCATGGAACTCATAAAATTGCCCATCGTATGAATTTCTGAAATCGAACCCAGGTGGCTGACGGTTTTTTTCGTCCGTCCATCCACAGGATCTGCAATTCCAGCCAATACTCTTTGCGAATCAAACAGCTCTACTTTTTGCGTCGTATCGTTCACCGGCGTCAGCATCGTGCCTTTAGGGAATTGAATGCTTACCGCTTTGTTGAACATATCAATTTTCCCTCTCGAACCGATTTGTTCACTGTACTGCGCACCTATAGTGTTCGAATTCGCATATACGACTTCAAATTCATCTTCAATCTCGTTCTCTCCAATAATAATCGTATATTCGATCGTATTAGAGCCTTTTTTCAAATCATAAATCGTACCTGTAAAGTATTCCGTATTGTTCTCGGTCACTTTTTCAAGTACCGTATCCTTGCCAACTATAACGCTGTCCGCACCTTCCGCGGAAATTTCTACCTTCAAGAAGTTTTGATTAATAACCCGCTCCTGAGGCAGTACCGGCGATAAGATTTGGTATGGCGCATTGCTGCGTACCACCGTCAATGGCACCGAAGTGCTCACTGGACCTTTTGTCGCCTTAACGACAATCGAGTTCGCACCCATATTCAAAGGCAGATTGGTGATGCGGAAATAGCCCGGCAATCTGGATTCAGTAGTAATCTGAATGCCGTCCACCGTCATAGGCAGTGGAGTTTGTATAGAACCGTCGCTGTTGAAGGAGATTACGAAGAACTGCTCCCCGTCCAGCATGACGATTAATTTATCCGTATCGGCTGTACCGATTAAGATATCGGCAGTCTTCTCGGTCGTATTGTACGTATCGGTTACAGATGCATCCTGCACGAATTTTTGATCCGGATCGCTGATATTCTTTGTTCCTGTTGTGACCACAGGGACAGGGTACGGCTTCTTAATATCCGGTGCGTCGTCCGTATAGTAGTAAACCGTAATACGTGTCTCTACCGGAATCCCTTGAGCCGTACCGGATACGACGACCTCATTCGGCCCTTGAGCCAAAATATTCGTCAGCTGATTCGGGTTAGTAGAATCAGCATTCACTACACTGAACGTACTATTCGTTATGTCAATGTTCGCATGCACGGCAATCCCGTTTACGCGAACGACAATGCTTTGCTTCTCCGCATTGGTAACGAAATTGAACAGCTTCCCTGTGAAATTCGGCAAGGTTGGAAGCGTATAATTGTCTCCATCATATATACCGTAAAGTACAATCGAAGGTACTGGAGTGTAATTGATCGAGATCGGCAAATAATTATCAATATTCGATCCATCTTGGATGGAGAAGTTCAGTGTCATACTGCCAGTGAACGGCAGGCTGTTGATTCGAATCTTTTTAGAGCCTTGACCTGGTGTCGTGTTAGGGTCAAATACCACATAATCCGTACCAGAGACCAATGTCTTTGTGACACCGTCTTGTGTGACAGAGACGGATGGCGTAAAGTCTCCTGCATTGTTCTGAACAGATACCAACGCGTAGATTGGCAGGTTCGAAATCGAAGAGGAGAAATACCCTGCTGTACCGCCCGTATTGTTGGAAGGATCGACTCCGAAAATTTGCTGCACATTGGCAATCGATGCCTTCGAGCTATCCTTATAAGTAAAGCTGACCATCGAGCTAAACGGCTGACGCTGCGTACCGCCATCATAATAGTCACCATTTAGAGTGAAGCGATACGTTCCGTTCGTATTAATGGGCCAGCCAGCTGATGCAGTAACGGCCGAAAGATCTATGAAATACGTATAGATTTTATGGCCGCGGCCATCATCGACCGGTGTTGAAATGGTGATTTTCCCAGCCAACTGCGGATCACTCGTCGGAATACTGAATACTCCAACATTGTCCCGAATTAAATCAATCTGCGTAAACTGCATAGCCGGATCAATGCCAGAACTTGCTGGAATCGCAATTTCACCCTTCAATCCAAGCGGCAGACCGTTGGCAGAAGAGACGACATTGCCTCCGTCGATTTGAACCGCATCATTCGCGGCATTGTTTGCATCACTCTGCATAAATACGTTATACATTGCGCCTGGGCCATCAATGTAAATAATGCTTCTTTTAATTTCATACAACCTTGTATTCGACGTTGCCTGAATAATTAACGTATTCAGACCAGGGGTCAAAGCAAAATTAGAAATGGAGAATGAATTTTGCCCGTAAGCTGTCGCATTCACCCCATTCACACTAACGGCATCGGCATTCTCCGTTTGAATAATGAAGAACTGCGTTGCATTGTTTACATATACGGGACTCGTTGAATTTAAAGGAACACCGTCATTGATCGTAATACTATGAATGACAGGTGCGTTGTCATAGTAAACGTAACAAATTCCCTCTACTCCATTTGGAGTCGTAATTGTAATTTTGTTCATGCCGACAAAGAGCTGTACATTACTCAGCGTAAACTCCTGCCCTGTCGGTCCGGATTTCACCGGTGTTGCGTTTGGATATTGGCTTGGCGTTCCATTCTCTACCCATTGATTACCGGAATCGAGTACCATTTGCTGTACCGTATAGGATAACGTGGTAGGTACGGTTTGGGAGAAAGTCGCGCGAAATTCACTAATAATGTTACTGTTAACAGGATTGCTCTTTGCGCCATCAGGTGTACTGCTGTATGCCGGAAACGTAAAGTAGGCTGCAGGAGCCGCTTTTACGGGCATTTGCACAACCAATGTCATAAGCAATGCCATAACGACAAGGAGACTGACAAAACGACTTGTTTTACTGGATAAACTCATATTTCCTCCCCTATCTCATTTTATAATAGATGTATAAGACATTTATCGGCACCAATTGAGGAAAAGTTTATCTCCATTGGTAAGAAATCATTTGGTACTTCTAGGAAAATTTTTTCTCCACATCATGATTTTGGTTTTCATTTTGCGCCGCTGCAGGAATGGAAGATTTTTTTCACAGCCCGACCTTTCATCATGTTCACAAATTTGCTATAATAAAACAGTCACGCGCCCGTAGCTCAGCAGGATAGAGCGACAGTTTCCTAAACTGTGCGTCGCGGGTTCGAATCCCGCCGTGGCGCGCCAGATTCATTTCTTATGAATTCCCGGAGCGAACGAAGACCGCTTTATTCAAGCAGACACAGCGTGTTTTTCTGATGGTGACAAATGAATCAGCCATAAAGACATGATCCCTGCTTGCGATGTAGCAGGATTTTTTTGTTTTTATCAACGACACCGAACGAACCTTTTTTATTCAAGAATGGCTCGTTTTTTTATTCCCTCTCTTCCCCGCCACTTTATTCCATATCATGTGGAAATCACTAAATATACCATTTCCAATCTGGAAAGGAGCACAATTTATGCCTAGAAAGCATAAGAAAATGACATTTGCAGACTTTTTGAAAAAGTTTATTTTTATTTCCATCGGAGCAGTAATGATGGCCGTCGCTTTGGAGTTATTTTTAGTACCCAATCAAGTCATCGACGGAGGCATCACAGGGATATCGATCGTACTTTCCGAAGTCACACCGATTCAATTAGGAATTTTCATCTTCTTCCTCAACATCCCTTTTCTGTTCATCGGCTATAAGCAAATTGGCAAAACATTCGCCTTCTCCACGCTGTACGGCATTGCCTTAATGTCGATCACGACGGCTATGCTGCACCATGTTGATCCCTTCACGGATGAAAAAATACTCGCGGTTTTATATGGAGGCTTGATCTTAGGCGCAGGGGTTGGTCTAGTCATTCGCTTCGGCGGCTCACTGGATGGAACGGAAATTGTCGCAATCCTTTTATCGAAAAAATTTAAACTGCCGGTCGGACAAATCATTATGCTGATCAATGTCTTTATCTTTATTACCGCCGGCTTCGTATTTGGCTGGGATTCCGCGATGTACTCCATCTTCGCCTACTATATTGCCTCGAAGGTCATGGATATCGTCGTCGAAGGTTTGGAAGAGTCTAAATCAGTCACGATTATTTCCAGCGAGTATGAGGAAGTCTCGCAGGCGATCATCGATCGGCTTGGCCGCAGCACCACATATATTTATGCTCGCGGCGGTTATTCCAAAGAGGAAACACAGATGATTTACTGTGTCGTCACAAGGCTCGAGGTGGCTAAATTGAGATCCATTGTCCAAGAAATCGACCCATCCGCCTTTATCTCCATTCAGCACGTATCGGATGTGCTGGGGGGAAATTTCAACAAAAGCGGTATACATTAAAAGCTACTTGAATGATTGTTTCGATAAAAAAAGGCCTTTGGAAGATACATCTTCTTCAAAGGGCCTTTTTTTGCCTAGGTGGATTGTTTTTCATCCGAACCGCATACTTCGGTTAAGCTGGTTTGAGTTCTAGTATTTGTTTCAAATCGCCGCGTCCAATTCGATGCTTTGCCCATTCGGGAATGGGATGCGATTGTGCCGAATCATCGGAATCAATATAGCACATATCTACCTGAGCCGCTTGTGCTCCAGCCAGATCGGTCACATGATCATCACCGATCATTAATGCCCGGCTTAAATCAACGCCGTACGTCTGCGACAAATATTGAAAGAAACGCGGGTCCGGCTTGGCGCAGCCTGCATCCGATGAAATAGCAATGCCATCAAACAAATCGTAGAGCTCCAGCAGCTTGAGCTCAGGTTCTACAAAGGCCCTCTGGCCATTGCACAGGACGTAAACCGATTTCCCCTGCTGTTTCAATGTTCGGAGGAGCTCTGGAACTCCATCATATACTTGCAGTCGATGCATCGTTAACGCTCTGTACAGCTTTGTGCATGAAGCCGCTAACGATGTTTCTATCTGATGGCCATCCCGATTCTGCAGCGTTTGAAAGCAAGCCTCCATATCATAATCCGCTACCTCGACTTTTCCCTCTTCTTCATGACGAAGCAGCTGCTCCTGCTTGGCCTGTTCAATGTGAAGCCGCAGTTGAATCGGAGAATAATCGCATTCGTTATAAGATAAATAAATCGATAAATCCTCCCAGACGGCTAAATCGTCATCACTCGTTTGAATATCAATAATCGTGCCGTATAGATCGAATATGTAACTGGAATACATGGTGGTAGAGTCCTCCTTTTATGCTCCCTCCATTATACCGGAAATCAGCGCATAAAACGGGGTCCCTCTGCAAGTAATGTATGGTGTCGTTGCCAAATCCTTTCCAGTGCTGCGTACATCTTCTACTGCTTACCGATCAACAAAGACAAGAGTCCGGCTGCAATGAGCGGTCCCACCGGCACTCCTTTAAACAAGGCGACTCCTAATATCGTTCCGATTAAAATACCGGTCACAATGAGCGGATTCGCACTCATCAGTGAGACGCCTCTCGAACCCATGTAGGCTACAAAAATGCCAATTCCAATCGCAAGCAGCGACTGAATGTTGGTGAAACTTTTGGCCATATCTTGAAAGGTAATTCTTCCGCTCGCAATAGGAGACATGACGCCGATCGTCAAAATAATGACACCAATCGTAATGCCGTGCTTTTCAAGAAACGGAAATGCTTTGTCTGCGTGCAGCAAGCGAAGCAGCAGCAATACAACCATGGCAATCGTCACTGTCGCATTCTTGCTGACAATGCCTAGCGCCGCTAACAGCAGCAGCGTAAGCGCTGGAATATCAATACCTGCCATAAGCCTTTCACCCCTCTCTTATTTCCTTTTTCCTTCACAACCTTCAAAATCATTACCGACTCTTAGCATAACTCCATACCTTCTCTATCATACTCCTTACATATCCGAAGAAAAACTACCCTGAAGCTGAAGCTCTATGCTTGCATGCACCAAAATGATGCTTTAGGTTACAATAAGTAAAAAAGGAAAGGAAAGATCCTCATGCTAAACCGTAAAACGGTACAGATCGCAGGACGCCCTTATCCATACGCCGATGAAGGGAGCGGTCCACTACTCGTCCTTATCCATGGATTTTGCGGAAGTGCGGACTACTGGGATCAGGTCATCCCGCTCTTGTCTTCGCAATTCCGCTGCATTGCTCCTGACCTGCGAGCACACAGCGGCTCTTTCGCACCTCAAGGACCTTATGCTATCAACGATCTAGCCCAAGATATTCATGAACTGCTTAACCAGCTGGATGCCCCTCCCGTCGTCATGCTCGGTCATTCCTTAGGCGGCTATACCACCTTGGCCTTCGCAGAAGCGTATCCGGAACGATTGAAAGGATTCGGATTAATTCATTCTACCGCATATCCGGACTCCGAAGAAGCGAAGAACAACCGCCTTCTTGCGATGGAATCGATCCGACATGACGGCCTTGAAGCTTACGTCGATCAGCTCATCCCAAAGCTGTTCGCCGAAGCACATGTTCAGCCAATGGCGGAGCAGCTGGACACGGCCATTCAAATTGGCTACGGCACGGACTCCGAAGGAGCTGTAGCTACGCTTGAGGCCATGCGCGGCCGCCCGGATCGTAACAGCATCATTGCAGACGCGAAGGTCCCAGTTCTGCTGGCTGCAGGGGATCAAGACCGCATCGTTCCACTCGAAAAGGCTCTCTCCGTCACGGAAGAACATGTGCGTCATGCGGTACTGCACAACTGCGGACATATGAGCATGTACGAGAACCCGAAACAAATCAGCGAAATCATCCAGCAATTTGCGATCCATTGCTTTTCTCGTTAAAAGCAGAAGGAGCGGCAGGCTATTTCCAAGCCGCCGCTCCCTATTTTATTTCAGCGCTTCACTCATGTACTCGGGTGTTAATGTCAAATCTATCGGAAGATGAGTCAATGGCTGATGCAGCATTTCATTCAACATCATACGAAAAGAAGCATCACTCTCGAATTGCTGCTTAAATTCTTCAGAACTGGAGAGCTCGATCTCCACGGTATCGAATTGCAAGTAAAATTGAAACGGATACGATCCGAAACCTGTGACTTGATTGATTAATGCTGAAATCTCTCTCTTCTCTTCTGCAGCCGTTTCCTCCGAAGAAGCCCCTTCTCCAATCTCCAGATTGTTCTGCTTCAAGATCACCTGCTCGCCATCAAATCCGGCAACCTGCCAGTTTTGGGTCATATTCATAGGGGGGATATAACGGATGGACAGCATCGGTTTTGTGAAAGGATTCGGAATGAAATCCTCCTTTGCGATCGTTCCGCCTGCCCCTCCAGGACCTTCAACTTCCAGCTCTGTTTCCGTCGCGCCTGTCACCCATACGCCAAATTGAAAATCCAGCCAATACTCCGTTCCCGGCTTTACCAATCCATCCTTCGCCAATTCCGGCTCGTAAGGGACAAGAGCAGATTTAGGAATCCAGTGGTTATCCAAATAAGCACTTTCACCACTTATATAACGAACGTCGACCCAATCCTCATACTCTCTGTGTACTTGGACGACTTTGCCTTCAGCTAACTCAAAACCATACGGTGTTTCCTGATCGGGATACATACTGAAAACGACGGGTGTTCCCACGATCATTTCATAAGGTTCGACTTGCTTGATTTGCTTCGCATCGCTGGTCAAAAGCCATGCCGCAATCCACCCGGACTTGTCTCCACTTACCACCTGCACCATTTCCTCTAGTGCTCCGATGACAGCGACCTCATCCCCTTGCTCTAATTCATGAACATAGCTGGAAGAGGTAGCAGCAGCAGGCTGTTCATGCAGTATTGCGGACACCGGCAGCTGATATGTTTCTTCCTTGCTTATTTGGTACGATGCTGCGAGTGAATCTTCAAACTGCTGCTGCCGCAATGCTTCCCGATCAGCGGCAGCCTCTTCATTGTTCGTCATTTCAACTTCGACTTGATTTTCCGATTCATTTTCCGGCTGCTCATCGTTTTGGCAAGCGGCTAATACGATGCACATGATCATCAAGCTCAGCCACCATTTCCACGTTCTTTTCAACCTCGTTCCCCCACTTCTATTCTTCATCATGCTCACAATGTTCTCGTTATCCCTTCCTATGTATAGACGCTGTTAGCGATATAAACGTTTCTAACCGGATCGCGCTGCAGCAAGCATCAAAAACAACAAGACCCGCTTCAAGCGGGCCTCGTGTTTTGAGCATTTGCAGAAATGAAGGCAAATCGTTCTCGCTCTCGTCTCTGCTGTTTATTAATATTCCATTTCGTAGAACATTTGCTCCAATTCCATAATATCGATCACATCATCACCGCTAGGAACTCCGATTTCGAAGGTTTGCTCTTTGTTGATGTTCGTCATTTCCATGGAATAATTGAAAGTAATATTTCCCGTTTGACCTGCATCCGTTACATCTGTATCGATATTGAACTCGATGTATGGCAGATGATAGTCTTCATCCATTGCCGTCGTAATGCTCAAATCATTGATTTTGACCGTCTCTTTCATTTCACTAATACCATCGGCAATTTCCTCATCCGTCAATTCAATATCTTCTTTGACTTGATCGAGATCCGATTTTTCCAAGCCAAGTGCATCAAGGTATTCTTGTTTGGACAATACATCGATAACCGCAGGTAATGCTTTCGTAATGAATGTTTCTACCGCATCATCAAAATTGTCATTATTCACTTGGAATTTAACGACTTGCTCTGCTTCCACACCGGAAGGCAGTTCAACGTCATCTGCTGCATAGTTTTTGAAATACGTTTTTTCATCAAAGCTGCTTAACAATGCGTCAAACATATCGATCGTCAGCTTTTGCTGGGTCTCCCAATCGATGCTATCCGTTTGAAGCTCTCCCCCGCTTAATTCAGCAAGCTCTTCCAGATCTATCTCGATATATTTTCCAATCAAATCCGGCGGCAGGAACATGCTGATCATTGGGATATCTGGAACCTTCACGTATAAGGTTTTCTCTTTCATGACCATTGGAATGCTGAATTTCATATCTCCCATGTTCAAATCTACAGTGATCTCACTCTGCATCGGTTCTTTCTGATATACCCCCGATACAACAAGCTCTGTGCTTTGAAGCATTTGGAACGCCATTCCAGCATCCGGATCCGCCTCTAATATTTCCGGCGGCAGCTCTATATTCAGCTTCATTTTCCCTTTGAAACCGTAAGATTCAAGTTCCATCGCTGCATTAACAGCCTTCTCTAGCGCAGCCTTCGGCTCTAATTGTTCCCCTTTGCTGCCGCAGCCTGCAAGCACAAGTGTAAATACCAGCAGCATTGCGGTAAAAAGTCCGAAATATTTTCTCAAAGGTTTCTCCTCCCCATATTTTAAAAAGATTTACAATCTACATCCTATACAGGTTAGTTCAGAAAAGCAACAGTTTTTTTATGGACGGATCGGCCAATTCTATACAACTTATACGTCCCATATGCTGGAAAGTTGCAACTTTTTCAGGAAATCAATCGTCTAATTTTGGTAAATAAAGAACATAGATCAGATGAAATACACCCGGATAGGAATGTGAGAACGATGAAAACGAAACTGAAAAAATTTGCGCTGATCAGCTTATGCGTGCTTGTCCTCCTCGTCATCGCAGTCGCATGGAAGATTAATTCCAGCCTGGATGAAATGGTAGTCGATTCGGATCGTACATTGCTCAATGAAGAAACGACGCAGCGAATTCAAGATAGAGACGCTGTAAAGCAAACCGTAACCGTGGAGGAGAAACCTACGGATTTCTACATATTATTAGTAGGTATTGATTCTCGGGGCAATAGTCTTACGCTGAATACGGATTCATTAATTGCGGCTCACGTCATTCCAGACACCAAAACCGTCAAACTGGTTTCCATTCCCCGTGACCTTAGAGTCGAGCTCTCGGACGGACCCGCAAAAATCAACTCTGTATTCGCCAGCGGCTATATGCAGGCCGTACACATCGCAAGAGAACAGCCGGAACGATTATCTGGCAGCAAGGTCACATTGGGAGAAATCGAGCTTCCGGAAGAATATATTACTTCCGGCATGGTACTTGCGCGGGAGTCTGTTGAAGAAGTACTGGATATTCAAATTGACCATACGTTTCTCGTCAATTTCGAGACCGTCGTTTCATTAGTGGATGCGGTGGGAGGCATTGAGGTAGAGGTGGAACGTTCGATGCATTATGACTCACAGGCAGATGATACACATATTCATTTGGAGCCGGGTACCCATATATTGAACGGAAGAGATGCACTGAATTACGCTCGCTTTCGGCAGGATAATCGAGGTACTGCCTACTATTCGAATGACTTTGAAAGAGGGAATAGGCAGCAGCAAGTGATCTCCGCTTTAATCGATGAGCTGACATCATGGAACAGTGTAACGAAGATGTTTGATCTGCTGGATCAAGTATCCTCTAACTTTAAGACGGATATAAGTAAAACGAAGATGATGTCCATGATTCGGGATTACTACGGGACCTTTGACAGCAGCTCGATTCATTCCATTGCTGTAGAAGGAACTTGGGAATCGCCATATGTTTATATAGAGGAGACACAGATGGAACAAATTCGAAGCCAATTTGCCTCGCTGGATGTCCTTTCCGATTCCCCGGGATCCGAGCAGGAAGCAAGTCCTTCTGTAACCGATATGACATTAGAAGCCCCTTAATCTAAGGGGCTTCTGTCCTAATATCTTATGGATTAAGGCTCAAATTCTGATGCGGCTTCGGACCAAGTAGGCTTCCTCCCAGTCCGGAATTTTATTGGCCAGACCGCTGAATGGCGGCTCTTGTCCAATCCAGACCAAATGTGCCCTGCCGCCAATTTCTCTGTAAGACACCAAACCCTCTTTTTCGAAACAGGAAAAGGATTGATCTAGATCAATCCAGCCTTCCCATATATTCTTATTGCAAGGCATGACCCATTGCTGCGGTGAACCCTCAAAACGAATCTCCCCTTGATCCAGCCAAATAATACGACTTGCTAGACGAGCCCATTCATTCAACTCATGGGATGCCACGACAATGAGACGATTTGGGGAAAGCTCCGACAAAATGTCCATCATCCTCTCCCGCTCCCGCTGATCCAAATAATTCAGCGGCTCATCCAGCAGTATATATCGGGGCCTGCCAAGCAGCGCTTGAGCGAACAATACTCTATGCTGCATGCCTAAAGAACATTTTTTCAGCTTCTTATGCTTATACTGATCGATTTCTAACCTTTCCATCCAATACGTAATCGGGTCTTTATCAGACCTGGTATCGATTCCTTTCAGCTGAGCGAAATATTGCAAAAACTGCTGTGGATTCATATCTCCATACAGCTCTACATGACTAGGTACATAACCAATTTGGCTTCTAACGACAGGGATGTGCCCCTTGGATTCATACCCGTCATATATGATCTGTCCCTCCCCAGGTGAGCATGCCGTTGCGAGCAGTTTCAATAGGGACGATTTTCCCGCTCCATTCTTTCCAACCAGCAGGGTAAGACCGGTCATCAGCTCCAACCGCTCGATGTGAAGCTGGAATGCCTTCATCCGATATTTCAAGCCATGAATAGCAATCATGGTGTTCTCCAGCCCTTTTGCTTCAAAGACGGCCTAAAGCCCCTCCGATAGGCTGCAGCGAATAAGAGGACTCCTACAAGCAGAGAACAAGCGTCGACCACAGCCCCACTTCCTGATCCTTCCCAGGATTGCATGGATGACCAGGAATGAAAAAAGTTCAAGACCACCCAGAGCATTGCTGGAGGAATAAGCCCCCATTTAGCCCCCAGACGAAAGGCGGAATAGGTCGTCATCCCGGAAATGAGCAGCATTTGACTAAGCCAGCCTAAGATAAACATCATCCAATTAAGCTCTTCTACGGACCATGCCAAATAAATGGTTCCCACGATACCGAACACAACACACATGCCTAGTACAATCGTAATTCTCGCGAGCAGCGTCACGATAGGCGGATAAGGTGTTACGGCCTCCAGCAACCGCATTTCCTTGCTCCATGACCGGTTGCCGTACAAGAATGAAATAATAAAAATCAATGGAACAAACAAGGAATAGACATCTTGATCGCCAAACGACCCCTGCATGATGTTCACTTTCATCATTAATGTAATCATGATAAACAGAAACAGCGCGGAAGCCCAGAATGAATACGAATAAGAAGACAGCTGCAGGCTGCACAGCTTCCATATCGAGATCGGACGCGGCGACTCTGGCGCTTCCATCTCTGCTTGCTGTGCTTTTAATAGATCAAATTCGTCCTGAAGACTGTCGATCAATCGCTGCGTATCCTCACGATTCGGCGTCCTCACCAAATATCGATCCAATCGGCTTTTCAATTCTGCTTCTATCCCTTGCAATTCTTGATCCATATTACCGCTCATACCATCCCGCCTCCTCTAATCGATCTTCGTGCTGGAGCATATACTTTTTTAATTTTTTCAGTGCGTTATATAAGCTTGTTTTTGTTGCGCTCAGATTCATGCCCATAATGTCTGCGATATCTTGTATTTTCAAATCCTGATAAAATCGGAGAATGACAATCTGCCTTTGCGTTTCAGAGAGCTGCCCCAGCATATCCAGCAGTTCCTTGCGCGTTTCCTGCCGTTCGTATATTTCAACCACGGAGGGTTTCTTGTCGCGGTACTCCTTATCCTCTACCGACTCTGACTTATTCTCATATTTATATTTCAAGCTTTTCCAGAAATCCTTGCATAAATTCGATGCAACCCGATACAGCCAAGGTACAATTTGCTCGGGGATCCGCCCCGTTCTCAGCTGCCGTATCAACCTTACAAAGGTTTCCTGCGTAAAATCTTCCGCTTTTCCTGCATCCTGCAGCATTCGTTCCAAATATCCCTGCAAGGGAGCATGATAACGATGAATCAATGTTTCGAAGGCTGCTTGATCCCCCGCTGCGATTCGTTTTACTAATTGATCATCTGTCAGCACGGCTTTCCCTCCTTCGATGATTGTAATGCATCTTGTGCTTCTCTGAGATGTTTTCCTTCCTCACCTGTGCTGCCACTGCTCCATCCATTGCTCTCGTGTAATGATAGCGTAAGGCTCTCTTCCTACAGGATCAATCCATAACCCTTGCTTGTAAAAATCATTTAAAACCTGCTTCACCCGAGGCGTATTGCCATTTTCGATCTCTGCATTGATTCGCTTCAGCATTTGAAACGGAAAATGATCCTCTTTTCCCTTTTCGTCTGTTTCCGAAACGGCCCGTTCAAGATAATACAGTCCTCTGCGCTTAATCTGCACTGGCGATTCACCTAAAGCGTCTCTATAATACATGTAAGAAATCATCTGGCGTACTTCTCCGATCAGTGAGGCATTCTCCCCGCCATACGGAAACGCATACGATAACTCTATTCGCGGATCTCCAAAAAGTATCGCATAGATGGCCTTTTCCATTGAATAGGAGTCCAGGCCATACCATCGCTCGGAGATGAAGAGTGTATTTCCCATGACCTGATAATCCGAAATCTGCTCCCACCCGGCGATTTGCCAAAATGGAACGATCACCACTTGCGTAATTTGATTCAAATCTCCTTCAAGCCATGACTCGAAGTAATGTTTTCTGCTCAGCAGCTGTTCTAATAACTGCTCGGCCTCGCTTCGGAGACTTGGCGCAGCAATGACCTTCAGCGGATCGGATGCAGTCTGGACCACTTCGAACGAACCCGATAACAAATGGATTCCCCGTGTATCCGACTGAATGTACTGCTTAAAGCCGTCCGTATCCGAATCTGGGGTCGAAGAAACCGAATTTCCTGTGACAATCAAATGTTCAGGGAATCCTTGCAATCGGAGCTCAAAATCGCTGCGCGGCATCCATTCGATGAGCGATTGCACACTTACACCCTCAAAGGGTGATTTGTTATACAATGAATACTCGCCGGGAAGCGGATACCACGCGTATTGAGCAGGCAGCAGCACATCATCTCCATCGATAAAAGCCTCCATTAATTCCTTGCTTCCATCATGCAATTTGGAATAAATACTGCCGCTATAGTAGAAGTGAATCTTCATTGCCTCGGAATCCCCTGCTTTAACCAGATAAGGTATCTCGATGGTATCCCCTTGACGCTGATAGTGATCTAGCTTCTTGTTATCCATCCAGACCGCCTGCAGATCGAAATTCCGATTTAATGTAAACTTGATCGTTTCATTTTCCAGCAGCTCTGCCTTATTCACTGTCAGCTCTGCGTGCCACAGCACACTGCGGTTTCCCGTGCGCGTACCCTCCAATATATATCGCTCAACCGAAAATAAGGTCACTTTTTGGTCGTCGATCGAGGCTGTTACAGGTGCCGTGTTTCGTTTGGCTTGAACATTCGCCTCGTTTTCACTCCAAATACCATAGTAAGGTACATAGGCGGCGACATTCGCTGCAATGACTACAGTCAGCATGATGATCCAGCGTTTTTTATGTCTTTGCGCCCTTTTGCGCTTCTCCAGCACAATCATAAGTGCCAGCATCATGACGATAAATGCGACAACAATCCAACGGATCGCCCTTGTCTCCTCTCGAAGAAAGGAGGGTGACCATACTTCATAGTTTAAATAAAGGCTCTCCATCGTAAATTGGCTTAAATGAAATGGTTTATACTGCAGCTCCTGATAAGAAGTAAGGATGACGAGATCCAAAAAATACGTGCCGAACATCCAAGCACAAAATCCAATAATGTAACTGATCCGATTCGGTATGCAGGCCGCCAAGGCCATCCCTAGAGCAAGGGTAACACCATAAGACCATTCATATTGAACAGCCGTTTGGAGCACTTCTTGCCAAACCCAAGAACCATATCGTTGAGATGCATACGCATAGATCACATAGACCAAAGACATCGCTGCCGTATAAAGACTAAGATACAGCCATCCTGCCGCATATTTGCTGAAAATGATCGCCGTCTCTCCAACCGGATAGCTTCTTAACCATTCATAGCTGGAACGCTGTATGTCTCTTCTAAGCAAGTAGATGCCTAAAAACATCGCAATGCCTAAGCTTAAATTTTGATATGCATAATGAAATTTATAGGCCTGATAATGAAGACTTTCCGAAGGGTATGTTTCAATCCACGATAATTCAATGAACATCCATATTCCGTATACCACTGGAAGCGGCAGCAGATACCACGGAATGGAGCGAAGCTCATATATAAGCACCGACCACCATTTACGCATGTCTATGATGTCCCTCCATCAAGATTTCCCGGTATTCGCTTTTGCAGTCCGGTATGCCAAACCACCGAATTTTCCCTTCATCTAATACGGCAGCATGTGTACAACAGTTTTCTACATCGGACAAAATATGTGTGGAGAGCACTACCGTATGCTCTCTTCCATAAGCAGCAAGCAATTTGCGGACTCTCATTTTTTCCTCCGGATCCAATCCGACGGTCGGTTCATCTATGATGAGTACCGGGGGCTCGCCAATCATGGCCTGAGCCAATCCAAGCCGTTGTTTCATTCCGGTGGAATATGTTTTTATTTTATCCTTCGCTTTCGCTTCCAGGTTTAACTCATATAGCAGTCGGGTTACGATTTCCTTTCGCTTCTTTCTGCTTCGAATGCCTTTCAACGTGCAAGCATAATCCAGCATTTCCCTGCCGGTTAAATGAGGGTACATTTCAAAATGCTGTGGGAGGTATCCGATACGGGAACGTACCTCGTCTGGTTCTGACCGAACACTATAACCGCAAATCATCACATCACCCGCTGTCGGTTCCTCAATGCCAGCCATAATTTTTAGCAGGGTCGACTTCCCCGCTCCATTAAAGCCAAGCAGCCCCATTACACCGGTCTTCATATGCAATTCAATTTGCTGCAGCACGAGCGTTTCTCGGTCATACTGTTTGGATACGTCCAATATCCGAATCATGGATACATCCCTCCTTCCTTCATGATGACATCCTTTTCTATATTCTAACATGATAACGAACATGGTCCTTTAAAAGTTGTATCCATTCCATGCAGAAAGGTCCATCCCCTCATCCATTTTCCAATATCGAGATGGATTTTATTGCGTTTGAATCACTTCTATACCTTAAAGGGGAAATAAAAAAGCCCTTGGGCCATCACACCCAAAGGCTTATCCGCTATATCGATTTAAAGATCGCCAGATCCTTCGCTCTGCTGCTTCTGTCTCGAATGGTTCGCCTGCTTTACTTGCTTTGAACCAAGCATCGGACCCTCACTCGTAACCAGCTCTGGATCATCATGCCGATTCGTCATTTCATGAGGGTTCGGCGGTGTTGCATGCTTTTCTTCATAACGGCTCATTCACGTGTGCCTCCTCAAGCATTAGTTAATTGCTGCACGCTTTGCGCACATTCATGAATATGTCGTACATAGTCTTCAATAAGCGATTGAATAATTTCCTGCCTCTCATCCACGTGGACTCCGTCTTGTTCGACATCCACCAGCTCCACCTTTACTTCACGTTCATCCATATACGTACATTTGAAGTCAAATGAATATTTACTGTGACCCGCCGTTTCAATAGTAATTCTTAAGCAGTCCGGATCAGCTTGGTCCAATATAATATTGCATTCATCCGATTCATTCAACATCTCAGGCAAAATCCTCTGCCATGCCCCAACCAGCTCATTTCGGTTCACAGATAGAACGGTCTGATTCTCAGACATAACAACACCTCCACTACCTATAAGTTGCCGTATATTCCTTTCTTTTATGCAGCCGGAACAAAAGATAAAAAAAGAGCGCTCATCGCGCTCCTTACTGTTCGGTATGTAATATATAAAAGTAATGGCGGAGAGGGTGGGATTCGAACCCACGGAAGAGTTACCCCTTCGCTGGTTTTCAAGACCAGAGCCTTCAACCACTCGACCACCTCTCCGTGATCGCTTCTGCCACAACAATTGGTGACAGAAAGCATTTTATCATATGTGGTGATTGTGAAGCAAGTGTTAGTTTATGCTAATTTCCTTTACGCCGCCCATATAAGGTACGAGCACCTCAGGAATGACCACACGGCCGTCTTCCTGCTGGAAGTTTTCCAGAATAGCTGCAACCGTTCTGCCGATGGCAAGTCCCGATCCATTCAACGTATGAACGAATTCCGGCTTGGCTTGCGGTTCTCTGCGAAAACGGATATTTGCTCTTCTTGCTTGGAAATCTTCAAAATTGCTGCAGGACGATATTTCCCGATACGTCTTCATACTTGGCATCCATACTTCAATATCATACGTTTTGGCAGCAGAGAAGCCGATATCTCCGGTGCAAAGCGTAATCACACGATAAGGCAGCTTAAGCAGCTGCAGCACCTTCTCCGCATTCGCAGTCAATGATTCCAGCTCATCATACGAATGCTCCGGCAGCACCAGCTTGACCATCTCTACCTTGTTGAATTGATGCTGGCGGATCAGCCCCCGTGTATCCCTTCCTGCAGATCCTGCCTCAGACCTGAAGCATGGTGAGAAAGCCACGTAATATTTTGGAAGATCATCAATGGATAAAATATCTTCCCTGTGGAAATTCGTCACCGGCACTTCAGCCGTCGGAATCATGAAATAATCCGTATTCCCTACTTTGAACGCATCCTCTTCGAACTTCGGAAGTTGTCCAGTACCCGTCATGCTGTCGCGATTAACCATAAGCGGAGGCAGCATCTCGGTATATCCGTGTTCGGTGCTGTGCAGATCCATCATAAAATTGATCAGCGCTCTTTCCAGTCTGGCACCCAGTCCTTTGTAAAAGACAAAGCGAGATCCCGTTACTTTGGCAGCCGCTTCAAAATCCAATATTCCGGACGCCTCTGCGATATCCCAATGCGGCTTCGGTTCGAAAGCATAGTCCAGCGGCTCGCCCCATTTCCGAATTTCCTCATTGTCATCCTCTGATGCACCGACGGGCACAGATTCATGAGGGATATTGGGAATCGACAATACGATCGGTTCAAGCTGCTCTTCGATGGTACGTACTTCATCATCCATCGCTTTAATGCGATCCGAAACTTCCCGCATCTCGGTAATGAGATCTTCCGCATCTTCCTTTGCCTTTTTCTTTTGGGCAATTTCCTGAGACACTGAGTTTCTGCGGCTTTTTAATTGCTCTACTTCTTGAAGCATTTCTCTTCTTTGACGGTCCAGTTCAACAAATCGATGAATATCATCCAGCGACGCCCCGCGATTGGCTAAGGCTTGCTCGACCGCCTCGGTCTCATTTCTAATTTTTTTTACGTCAAGCACGATTGTTCCCTCCTGCAAGGAGACTCTTTACGGTCAATGTTTTTCGACTGATCTATATCTTAATAGAACTATGTACCGAGAAAGCACCTTATCTGCAAGGTGCTTTCATCGAACTATATTTAAAAATGGCTTCGCTTAAAATGCTGTACGTCCAGCGTTTAAGTCTGATACTGACGAACCATGTCTACGAAGTATTGATGCATCGAAGCATCCTGTGTGAGTTCGGGATGGAACGAAGAGGCCAGCAAATGTTCTTGACGAACCGCGACCATCTGTTCTTTGTATATCGAAAGCACATCTACTTCCGATTTCACATCCAGTACAAGCGGTGCCCTAATAAATACGGCCCGCACAGGGTGGTCAATGCCTTTGATATCCAAATCCGTCTCAAAGCTTTCCCGCTGCCTTCCGAAGGCATTGCGCTGAACCGTCATATCCATCAGGCCAAGATGAGGCTCTTCACCGCCCGCGATCTCTTTTGCAAGCACAATTAAGCCTGCGCATGTACCGAAAATCGGCTTTTTTTGCTCGGAGAAGCTTTTGAGTGCATCAATAAATCCATAGGTCCGCATTAATTTGCCGATGGTCGTGCTTTCTCCACCCGGGACAATGATCCCTTGAATATCGTCCAATTGGGACGTCTTCTTCACGACAACGCCTTCAGCACCGGCCTGCTCGATCATACGAATATGTTCAGCAACTGCGCCCTGAAGCGCCAATACGCCTATCTTCATCGCTGTTCCTTCTTCCTGGTCAAACCGTTGTGTCCTTTGATTACCAACCGCGATCCTGCATCCGTTCGGAAGCCTGCAAGCTGGAGATTTCAATTCCTTTCATGGGTGTACCCAAATCCGTGGATACTCTTGCGATCAGTTCATAGTCTTCATAGTGCGTTGTAGCTTCAACGATCGCTTTAGCGAATTTCTCTGGGTTCTCGGAGTTAAAGATACCCGATCCTACAAATACGCCGTCTGCTCCTAAATGCATCATTAATGCAGCATCAGCCGGAGTCGCAACTCCACCAGCAGCAAAGTTCACGACAGGAAGCTTGCCGTGCTCATGCACATACAATACTAAATCGTATGGAGCAGCCAGGTTTTTCGCTTCAACCATTAATTCATCCTTGGAAAGACCTTGGATTTTGCGAATTTGCGAATTAATGATACGCAGGTGGCGGACCGCTTCAACGACGTTGCCTGTTCCAGGCTCACCCTTCGTACGAAGCATCGAAGCCCCTTCACCAATTCTGCGCAGTGCTTCGCCGATATCTTTCGCTCCGCATACAAACGGTACCGTGAATTTGGACTTTTCAATATGATACACTTCATCGGCTGGAGTCAAAACTTCACTTTCATCGATGTAGTCCACACCCAGGCTTTCCAGAACTTTAGCTTCTACATAATGTCCAATTCTAGCCTTCGCCATGACGGGAATCGAAACGACCTTCATGACCTCTTCTACGATCCGAGGATCAGCCATGCGGGCTACGCCGCCCGTTGCTCTAATTTCTGAAGGGATCTTCTCTAATGCCATAACCGCTGAGGCACCGGCTGCCTCTGCAATTTTTGCTTGCTCCGCATTCATAACGTCCATGATGACGCCGCCTTTTTGCATTTCGGCCATACCTTTTTTAACGACGGATGTACCTGTTTCCATGTTCATTTCCTCCCGATTTTTATCCGGATCTATGTCCATCTCGAATAAACTACTAACATGAAATTTTACAGCAACAGGTATAATTATACAACCTGTTCGCTAGGAATAACGGTCAGTTCTTAAAATAAATTTTTGATGCTGTCAATCAAATTGACGAAAAACTCCTTAATGGCTCTCATCAGCAGAATAAACCAGTTCGCTTTATCGGCATCCTCAGCCGCCAGCAAGTCTACGGTTTGTTTTACTTCACCATTCGGTCCATTATAGGTTACGGTAACCTGGCCGACCTTATCCCCTTCTTTAATCGGGGCGACTAATTCCTTTTCATCCATAGGGCTTGCTTCCAGTTTAAAGGCGTCATCTACCTCACCTTTACGAACTGCGAATACAACCCCTTCAGAAACGACAACCGGTACATCGGTATCTTTTGCTTTTTTCACATGTACGGTTTCCAACGCTTCAACTTTTGATTTTGCGGCAAGAATCGTCTTCATTTCAAAGTTATTAAAACCATAGTCCATCAGCACACGGGTTTGATTAAATCGCTCTGGTTCATTCGCTGCACCCATCACGACGCTGATTAGACGCATACCGTCTCTTTCTGCCGTACCTGTGAAGCAGTATCCCGCCTCATCGGTGTGACCTGTCTTAAGGCCATCCATGCCATCGTACGCATAAGCAGAGAAATTATTGTTATATTCCTTCCAGCCCTCAAGCATCCAGTTCCAGTTGTCAATTTGCGTAGAATTCGGATCATCTTCATGAAGCGTGGTTCTTGGAATACTGGAAAACTCCAAAGACTCTGGGAAGTCCGTTATCAATCTGCGTGCGAGCTTTGCAACGTCTTCTGCGGAAATCATCGTTTCACCCGGTACATCAGGAGCAAATTGTCCTAAATCCTCAGCGTTGCTTAGCCCCGTCGCATTTGCGAAGTATGCCGTATCCGACAGACCCATTTCTTTGGCCGCTTCATTCATCATCTGAACGAAATTCGTTTCGCTGCCATTTCCAACATATTCAGCTAAAGCAACCGCTGCGTCATTACCGGAATAAATAATCATATTACGAAGCAAATCACGAACGGTAAACTGTTTTCCTTCTGCTAGCTGCTGTCCTGAACCGATAACCTCCGCAGCATAATGGCTTATCGTCACTTGATCTTCTGGTGTAATTCGGCCTTCCTTAATTGCCGTCATGACAACATACTCCGTCATCATTTTTGCCATCGAGGCAGGCGGTCTAGCTTCATCTGCGTTCAAACTATATAAAACTTGTCCCGTACTTGCTTCAATCAATATAGCCGATTTCACCTGCAAACTCGGTGTAGGAATTTCCGCTGCAAAGCTTGTACTCGGCGACAAGATACTCAGTCCCATTAATTGAATCATGATCAACAAGCAAATCGATACCGTTACTTTTTTTAATTTTCGTAACAACCTTTTCCTCTCCCTATGCATTATTATTGTCTTCCGTGACGCTTGTCCCAAGAAAGCCCATGTGCTGTGTGTTGTCAGTGTCGTCTGTTCTGTTCATGTGGCCATAGCTTGAACGATTCTCTCTCTAATATAACGACATTCACGGCCTTTCGGTTGCAACGGTCTAATTGTACCATATGCAAAGATGCAAAAAAAGACAGGGAAACATTCCCTGTCTTAGGTATGCAGTTATTGATTACATCGAGTAGTTTGGGGCTTCCTTCGTAATTTGAACGTCATGCGGATGGCTCTCTCTGAGACCTGCGTTCGTAATACGAATGAACTGCGTATCGTTCTTCAGCTCTTCAATCGTATGTGAACCGGTGTAACCCATCCCCGAACGAAGTCCGCCGATTAATTGATAAATCGTATCTGCCAGAGGTCCTTTATACGGTACCCGTCCTTCAATTCCTTCTGGAACAAGCTTGCTTTCATTTTCTTGGAAGTAACGGTCTTTACTTCCTTCCTTCATCGCGCCTAATGAACCCATACCGCGATATACTTTGAACCGGCGGCCTTGGTAAATTTCCGACTCGCCCGGACTTTCCTCTGTACCTGCAAACAAGCTGCCGATCATTACCGCACTGGCGCCTGCTGCAATCGCCTTGGTCACATCACCGGAGTATTTAATACCTCCATCGGCGATGACTGGCACACCGTACTTCCGACCGACCGTGGCGCAATCGTAAATCGCCGTAATTTGCGGTACCCCAATTCCTGCAATGACACGAGTGGTACAGATAGATCCTGGACCAATACCAACCTTTACGATCGAAGCACCTGCTTTGATCAAATCCTCTGTTGCTTCTGCTGTTGCAACGTTGCCCGCGATGATCGGAAGATCCGGATATTTATCCCTTAATTCCTTCACAAGGTTCAAGATGTTAATATGATGACCATGTGCAGAATCGACGGTAATCACATCTACGCTTGCATCAACCAGCGCTGCTGCACGTTCATGTGCATCCTTCGATACGCCGACAGCTGCGCCCACAAGCAATCTACCGTGTTTATCCTTCGCTGCATTCGGGAATTGAATAGCTTTCTCAATATCTTTAATGGTAATGAGTCCTTTTAATTCGTTATTCTCATCCACAAGGGGCAGCTTTTCAATTTTATGCTGCTGAAGGATGACTTCTGCCTGCTGCAGTGTAGTTCCAACAGGTGCTGTAACTAGATTTTCCTTAGTCATGACATCGCTAATTTTGATCGAAAAATCATGAACAAAGCGAAGATCACGGTTTGTAATGATGCCAACCAACTTGTTTTGCTCGTCCACAATAGGAACACCGGAAATTCGATATTTGCCCATTAATTCTTCAGCATCATATACATGATGATTCGGCGTTAAGGAAAATGGATTTGTAATAACTCCGCTCTCCGAACGTTTAACGCGGTCCACTTCTTCCGCTTGCTGCTCAATGGACATGTTTTTGTGAATAATACCGACTCCACCTTCACGAGCAATCGCGATCGCCAGCTTGGATTCCGTTACCGTATCCATCGCTGAACTGATCAGTGGAATATTTAGCTGCAGCGTCTCACCCAGCTTCGTCGAAATATCAATTTGTTTACCGAAAACCTCAGATTTTCTTGGAACAAGCAGTACGTCATCGAAGGTTAACCCTTCCTTTACAAACTTAGACTCCCACACGAAAATGTCCTCCTTGCTTGATATATAAAACCGTTTCCCTGCTATATATTATTGCAATCTTATCAAACGGGTATTTTTCATGTCAAGAACAATCCTTGTTGTTAAAGACGATGTCATAAATGAATCGATTTTCAGTTATCAAAATCGTGTAATTATTGTGTGCTTCATTAGATTTATGTATCAACTGTAAATTACGGAATCTAACTGACTTCAATAAAAAATAAAATAATTAAAAAAAGACCTGTGCAGATGCACAGGTCTTTGGTTGGCTTGATGGCGTCCTTCCGCACCCAGCATTACCATCTTCGCTTCACTTCGAGGTCGGCATCAGTTTCTTCCTCTNGGCGCTGGAGGGCTTAACGGTCGTGTTCGGGATGGGTACGCGTGGTTCCCCTCCGCCATTGTTACCAAACCATATTTCGTTAAAGAAGCTTTTCGGGGTCCCCGTAAAGTAATCGGCTGTTCACCTCGAAGATTTCTCTTCACTTTGTGGGGTACGTTTTTTTGCTCCTTCAAAACTGAATGCGAAAGTGTAAGGTTGCTTGTTGATCAACATGTTGTCGATCTTTTGATTTCTGATGGAATCTTTGTATGGGCCCCGAAAAGTACCTGATTAAACTACAAAGTCTAACAATCACTTTTTAGGGTCATATTAAGGTGTATCTTTTGATTTCTCTGAACTATTGTCACATCAAATGTGATTCGTATTTGTTGTGACGTTAAGGTAGAAATCAAATTTCTTGTTGGGCCCCGAAAAAGTATCTGAATAAGCTACAGCGCTTCACGTCACTTTTTTGGGTATTGTAGGATAAGCCCTCGACCGATTAGTATTCGTCAGCTCCATGCATTGCTGCACTTCCACCCCGAACCTATCTACCTCGTCGTCTACAAGGGGTCTTACATACTGGGAAATCTCATCTTGAGGGGGGCTTC
>NZ_JBHSQV010000026.1:0-33193 GCF_042658665.1 Marinicrinis lubricantis | reverse complement strand
CTCCAAGGTTCCTAGAAATCCACTCAAAACCATAGATACACGCCATTTCTGTTAAAGTTGCCCGTAAACCTAAGCAGGACAAGGGATCCGGGCATTTTGTTTACCTAGTGACTGTCGAACTCGGGCTATAGAAATCCACGAAAAATGTTGTATTTTATCGAAAAATCTTGTGAAAAGAAGTATCTTTGTTCTCTCTTTGAATGTATAATAGGCATTGAAAAGCATTATCATTCTAACTTCTAAGGTGAAAAACATGTTCCGACAACCCCGGGTACTTTTTATAACCGCATTTCTTGTAGTTGGCTTGCTTGTCATGAACAATACACTATATTATTTTTCAACAAAACAAATGCTAGAAACCGATCTGCAGGAAAAAGTGGAAGCGATTGCTAGGCATATCCGCATTTCCGTGCAGCACTCGGAAACCGGCAAGAAATTTGTTGAAGAATTGATGGCTGAGCAGCTTCGAACGGCTTCTCTCGTCGCGAAATATGCGCTTGATCCTGACATCGAGAATATAACTAACGAACAGTTGGAGCGGCTGCGGGATGAAATCGGCATATCGGACATCACCCTCTTTAAAAAAACAGAAGATGATTTTATCGGTTACCGGTCTTCTGCCCCGGAACAAATTGGATTAAGCACGAAGCATATGGGGTATTGGTTCGAGTCATTTAACGAGCTTTATAAACTGAAACCGGTTACGGTAGAACGAGGCCAAGTGCTACCCAACTTCTGGTCAGGCCCATTCGAGGTCGCTAATTCAGATATTTCCAGTATCGACAAGTGGGGCTACTTCTACGATGGCACGACCAACTATATGATTGATCCTTATATTCATGACGATAATATGAACCGGTACGATCAATTGACCGGACCTACAGCTGTCGTAGATAAACTGCTGGAGGAGAATGAATATCTGAAGGAAATTACGGTATTTAATTATGGGAAATTCGGTTCCAACGATATCGTCATCGCTGAGAATCAACACAACGAAAAATGGGTGCGGCTGATCGATCGCCCTATTCTTTACGGCACATACACGTACGCCAATGAGGATCAGGACGTCATTGATGTCGAGCGAGCTATGAAAGAGCAAAAGGTTATCAATTATGTAACTACCATTAATGGGAATCAGGTGCTCAAAAGCTTTATTCCTGTAGCAGATACAGAGCACCCCTATGTGATTGGTATCGTGTCGGATTACAGTTCCGTTCAAAGTACGCTAAACCATCAGCTCACGCTGCTTGGCCTCACCATCCTGCTTGCAACACTCTTTAGCTTAATCATTATTTTCTTTATGTTTCGCTTTGTCCGCAGCACGAAGGATATCGCCGTCCAATCAGCCCAGGTCGCTTACATTCAACAGGTGAATGAAATGTTTACTACGATACGCGGACAACGGCACGATTTCCTCAATCACGTTCAAACCATTCACACCATGGTGCAAATGGGGAAAATCGATGCCCTCAAGCAATATACCGGTGAGCTGATGGGGGAAATTAAAGAAGTGAACGAATATATACGGATTGGACATCCCGCCATCGCGGCCATCGTGAAGGCGAAATTCGCCGTCGCCGTGGGCAAAAAGATTGATTTCACCTACCGGGTATGCAGCGTTGAAAAGCTTAAATTTGGTGTGAAATCCGTCGATATCGTAAAAATTATCGGCAATTTGCTCGACAACGCCTTTGACGAAGTGAGCCAATTCCCTCCCGATCAGCGTCAAGTTGACTTCGAAATGAAGCTGGATGACCGCCACTTGATGATGAAGGTGAAAAACCGGTGCCGTCCATTGACCGATGAAGTGAAACAAAATCTATTCAACCCTGGATTTAGCACGAAGCAGGATCAGCTTGAGCACGACCATTCGCATGACGGAATCGGATTAGCCGTTACGAAAGAGCGTGTCCAGCATTATAAAGGAACGATCGATGTAGAAGAAACAGATGGATTTATCTGCTTTAATATTGTTTTGCCGATAGATAACGATTGAAATGGCAGCTGATGCCCAAAACTTAAGAAACGGTAATATTCGACAAATTATGCCTACCCTCTTTATTTTTCGGATATCATCGATTATAATCTTCATTATCTTATTCACTTTCTTCGTACCTTTTGTTTCTTCATCGAGACGACATGCCCGTATCGGAACGAATGAATCGATCCATATGTCGTTGCAAATTCGATATTTTAATCATTTATGAAATGGATGTATCTCAATTAAATCATTATGTAACCTCTCATATAATGGCGGGGATATGGCCCGCAAGTTTCTACCTAGCTGCCGTAAATGGCTAGACTATGAGTGGTCTGTATATCGCAGGTCCCATCCCTGCTCTATAAGACGTCGCGATATTCCGCGACTCGCCACAGACTGCTCGAAACCTTTCGATTTTCCGAAAGGTTTCGAGTTTTTTTGTTTCCGCCATTTCCTGCTAATCTTTCGAGGAGGTTTATGTTATGCAGCTGTTGAAGGATACGATTTTAAAAGAAGGACTCGTCTTATCGGATCAAGTATTGAAGGTGGACTCGTTTCTAAATCATCAAATTCAGCCTCATCTGATGCTGGAAATCGGCAAGGCGTTTTCCCGCCGATTTGAAGGCGAAGCCGTAACCAAAATATTAACGCTTGAATCCTCCGGCATAGCTCCATCCGTTATGGCCGGTCTTGTTATGAACGTTCCTGTCGTCTTTGCACGCAAGCAGAAATCTCTAACCTTAAAGGACGACCTATGGACAGAGCAGGTCTACTCCTTTACGAAACAAACCAGTAACGAAGTCGCCGTATCCAAGCGGTTTCTAGCTCCTTCCGACCGTGTGCTCATTATCGATGACTTCTTGGCACATGGTGAAGCGGCACTTGGAATGGCTCGTATTGTGGAGCTGGCAGGTGCGGCTGTTGCCGGCATCGGTATCGTCATCGAGAAGTCCTTCCAGCAGGGAGCAGAAAAAATAAAGCAGCAGGGCTACCGCGTCGAATCGCTTGCCCGTGTTGCATCGCTGGAAAACGGACAAGTCCGTTTCATTGAAACTGAGTCTCAGGAGGGTGTATCATGCTAAAACAAGGCAAAGTCGTATCCTTAGGAATTCAGCACGTTCTCGCCATGTACGCCGGAGCCGTCATTGTTCCGATCTTGGTCGCCGTCAGCTTAGGCATGGATCAAAAGCAATTAACATACTTGATCTCGATTGATTTGCTGACCTCTGGTTTAGCTACACTGCTTCAAGTATGGACGAATCGATTTTTCGGCATCGGACTTCCTGTTGTATTAGGCTGTACGTTCACCGCTGTTGCTCCGATGATCTCCATCGGTCAGCATCAAGGGATTACTGCCATATATGGGGCTATTATCGCTTCCGCTCTGTTCGTCATTCTCATTTCCGGCGTCTTCAGCAAGCTTGTGCGGTTCTTCCCGCCTGTCGTGACCGGATCGGTCGTTATGATCATTGGTCTTAGCTTAATTCCCGTTGCCATGAACAATATCGCGGGAGGCGACGATACGCTCCCGGATTACGGCAGCGGCAAGCATGTCGCATTAGCTTTTGGGGTACTCATTCTGATCATCCTGCTCAACCGTTTTACGAAAGGATTTCTACGAGCCGTTTCCATACTAATCGGTCTTATTGCAGGCACCATTGCAGCTGCATTGATGGGACAAATTGATTTTGGCGAAGTATCTCAGGCATCATGGGTATCGGCAAACATACATCCATTTTATTTCGGTGCCCCGACATTCAATCTATCCGCCATCCTGACCATGATTCTCGTCTCCATTGTCAGCCTGGTAGAATCGACAGGCGTATTCATGGCTCTTGGAAAAATTACCGATCGCAAGCTTGAATCCAAAGATTTGGCGAAAGGCTATCGGGCGGAAGGCTTGGCCATGCTGCTGGGAGGCACGCTGAATGCCCTGCCTTACACGACCTTTTCCCAGAATGTAGGGCTTGTGCAAATGTCAAAAATAAAAACGAAAAACGTCATTATTGTTGCGGGGATCTTGCTCGTCCTGCTTGGGCTTTCTCCTAAGGTAGCGGCGCTTACATCATTGATTCCTTCGCCGGTTCTTGGCGGTGCTATGATCGCCATGTTCGGGATGGTCATTTCCTCCGGCATTCAAATTCTTGGCGGTGTCGATCTTAACGACAACGAAAACCTGTTTATTATCGCATGCTCCGTAGGAATCGGTCTTGGCGTTACCATCATGCCGGGCATCTTTGCGAGTTTGCCAGAGCAGCTTGAAATTCTCGCCAGCAACGGCATTGTCATGGGCGGATTGGCGGCGATTTTACTAAATCTCATGTTCCATGCAGGTAAATCGAAATTAGCTTCCACATCAAAAGATGCTTCCGCTGAAGGCTCTGCACCAACAGCTTCATCTGAAGTCCATGCGTAAGCATCAGCTTATCCCAAACGTATTCTAGTGTTCATAGATGATTAAGGAAGAGCAGCGGTAAACGAGCCGATGTTCTTCCTTTTTCTTTTATGTCACCATGAGACGGCTCTGAAAATCCATTGCGATAACCTCGCCATCACAGGATATACTAATGGGTAAATAACTTTAAGTGATATCTGCAGGATGTTCGTATCCTAGACGAGGAGAGCTGCCCTATGAAAACAGATCAGCCGATCCGTATCTTTCTTGCTTTGCCCCTGCCGAAATCGATTCAAGAGGCGATACACGAGGAAAGTGAACTTCTCAGGTCCAAGCTGACCTTTCGCAAGTGGGTGCACCCGAGGGATTACCACATTACCGTTCAATTTTTAGGCGAAGCCGATCCGTCACTAGTCCATCCGTTAACTAACGCTCTATCCTCCGCCCTGCAAGCCCTCCACCCTTTTCCATTGGAAATTGGGCATTGGGGATGGTTTGGCAGAAAGCAGCGGCCATCCATACTGTGGAAAGGTGTTCACGACCCAGAAGATGTGCTTCCAGAACTGGCTGCCAAGGTAAGAAATACAACCAGTCAATTTCACTTTGAAGATGATGGTAAGCCGTTCAAAGCACACATTACTGTCGCGCGCCAATATACTGGAGAGCTGTTTCCCGCACATTTATTTCTAGACGAGGAGAGCTCTTTATTCGGATCAGACAACAAAAAACCTCCCTTAGAATGGGAGGCACAATCCATCACCTTATATGAGAGCCGATTAGGTCAGAAACCCATGTATTCGCCTCTGCAGTCCATCGAGTGGAAATCATAGAAACTTTTTTGGACTGCTGCAGCCTGGCGAGAATATGAGCGCATTACCGGCTACTTTGAAAAGCGGTGACTGCCGATATTGACGACCACTTCCAAAGACTTGAAAAACGGATTATCCGCGTTGCGCTTCGGATTATAGAAATACAATGCGTCACCGGCTACTTCTACGCCAAGCATCGCTTCTCTCGCAGCCTTCATGCTCTGTTTCGACGGCTCCAATTCAGTGAGCGTTCCATCTAGAGCGGGGGTAAACTGCCCTCGAGCATAAATCACCTGCGGGATCGTATCCGGGAATCTCGGATCTTCTACCCGATTCAAAATGACATTGCCTACCGCGAGCTGTCCGTTGTAGGATTCATGGCCCGCTTCCGCATAGATCAGCTTAGCAAGAAGCGTTAAATTCGGATTCGTCAGTTCCTGCTTCATCATGAGCGGGATGATCCACTTCATTTCATCCCCCTCTGCAAGCTGCTCTGTTAGCTGAGGATTGCGTTTTTTCAACTGCTGCTCATTGATTTTCAGCTTTGCACTGACCGTTGCCCAAGTCTCACCCGCTTGTACCTGCTCTGCAGGCAGCGCATCAAGATAGATCGTATTGGTGTTTCGATCCCACTGCATTTTCAAATGAAATAGTTCTGCTGCTTGTCTGGCGGACATATACATCGTTCCGTTTTTTTGGAAAGGTGCAGAGTCTGTAATATAATTTTTTCCGTTAAATTGCATGACATAGCGATCCGGTTCTAATACAATGTGGTCTCTCAGCGGGGAATACATAGAAAGCTGCCCTTCCTCCGCATCCCATCGAAAGTGAACCTGCAGTTTTTCGGCAATCTCGCGAACCGGTACGTTCCAGCGATTATCCTTTACCGTAGGTCGAGCGCTGAATGTGTAGCTTTCTCCATTAATGACCCATTGGGGCTGTGAAGTTTGGGCTGTAGCTGTTTGGCCATAGACAGACAACACCAACGTCATGACCAACAAGGTGATCAAGTTGATAGACCATCTTTTCAATTGATGCAACCCTTTTCACTCCTTTCATGGATACTTTAGCATAGAGTTCGGAGGATGAACAGGAAAGGATTAGCATCAACGATTTTCCAGACAGGCTGTACGCAAGGCAGGAAATAGGCTGGTGCATGTCTAATTCGAAAGGAAGTTAGGCTTGGATAGGAGCAAAACGCATAGGATTGGTTCTAGTTCGGTGTAAGTGATGATAAAGGGAGGAATCATACGATGTATTCAAAAGATCAGCTGGAGCAATGGCTGGAACAAAGCAAGACGTTGTGCTCTTCCGGAAAAACCGCGGACTACATTCCTGCATTAGCTAAAGCAAATCCTCATACGCTTGGAATCACACTGTTTCCGATCGGCAGTCCGCCTATTTCATGCGGTGACGAATCCGCCATTTTCACGCTGCAAAGTATCTCCAAAGTATTTACGCTGCTGCTGGCCCTCATGGACCACGGTGAAGAATACGTTTTCGAACGCGTTGGCATGGAGCCTACCGGAGATGACTTCAATTCCATGCTCAAGCTGGAGCTGGTCCCTCCGGGAAAGCCTTTCAACCCGCTCATTAATGCCGGGGCCATTACAGTTACTTCGATGATCAAAGGCGAATCTCTCATTCAAAAATGGGAGCGTATCGCTGCATTTATCTCCACTTTCCTCGGGGAAGACGAAGTCCGATTCAATCAGGAAGTGTATTCCTCTGAAAAGAATACCGCCAACCGTAATCGATCATTAGCTTATTTTCTAAAGGATGTAGGTGTCCTGGAAGGCGACGTAGAAGAAAATCTGGATCTCTATTTCAAGCACTGCGCCATAGAAGTAGACTGCAGGCAGCTTGCGCGCATGGGGATGATTTTGGCAGGCAACGGCATCGATCCCGTCACATCTGCGCAGATCGTTCCCAAACGCTATGTGCAGATCGCCAAAACATTCATGCTGACGTGCGGCATGTATAATGCCTCCGGCGAGTTTGCCATCAAAGCCGGCATTCCAGCCAAAAGCGGCGTATCCGGAGGCATTCTTGCGGTCGTTCCCGGCAAGCTGGGTATCGGTGTCATCGGGCCCGCCCTGAATGAGAAAGGAAACAGTATTGCCGGTGTTCATTTGCTGCAAAAAATAGCTTCCGCTTGGGAGCTTAGCATGTTCTAATCCTGTGGCTGCCTCACCTCATATGGGGCCTTGCATCGACGCAAAAATCTCACGCAGCAAAAAAACCGTGCATAGGCCAGCGAAGACATCCGCGCAGGGAAATTTACTGATGCTGCAAAAACTCAATACCCGCGATACCGGGTGATGTCATTTGGAACGGATCGAGAATCGTCGCCAGCTCATGCTCTGTTAACAGCTGTCGCTCAAGAATAATTTCCTTGATCGTTCTTCCGCTTTTAAGTGCTTCTTTCACGATTTGCGCCGCGGTATCGTATCCTAAATGAGGATTCAACGCTGTGATCACACCGAAGCTCTGCTCCACATACATGCGGCATCGCTGCACATTCGCTTCTAATTGGTCCATGGCATACCGCTGAATGACATCGAATCCGTTATTCAAGATTTTAATCGATTGCAGCAGGTTGAGCGCGATGACCGGACCCATGACATTCAGCTCGAATTGTCCAGCTTCACAAGCCATACAGATCGTATGGTCGTTGCCCATGACCTGGAACGAAATTTGGTTCATCACTTCGATCATGACCGGATTCACCTTCCCGGGCATGATCGAAGATCCCGGCTGTCTAGGCGGCAGTAAAATTTCGCTGAGTCCGGCACGTGGACCGGAGGCCATCATACGCAGGTCGTTGCAAATTTTAGAAATATTGACCGCACAGACCTTCAGTGCCGCAGACAGCTCTGTATACGCATCCGTATTTTGCGTTGCGTCGACCATGTCTTCGGCCGTCGTCACATCGAACTGCACCTGCTGACGCAAATATTCACAGACCTTGCGGATATACTCCGGCTCGGCGTTTAATCCCGTTCCGACGGCAGTGGCTCCCATATTGATCGTGAGCAGATGCTGACATGCTTGCTCTATTCTCTTCATATCCCGTGAGATGACACCTGCATAGGCACCGAACTCCTGCCCTAACCGGATCGGTACGGCATCCTGCAAATGGGTGCGTCCCATTTTGATGACTTCGTCAAACTGTTTTGCCTTTCTCAGCAAGCCTTGATGAAACTGCACCATCGTTCCAAGCAGCTTCTGCGTCAAGCGATAAGCAGCGATCCGAAGTGCTGTTGGAATCGTATCGTTCGTTGACTGCGACATATTCACATGGTTGTTAGGACTGCAGTGGAAATAGTCTCCTTTGCTTTTTCCCATCAGCTCCAGCACTCGATTGGCCAGCACTTCATTCATATTCATATTGATCGAGGTTCCTGCCCCGCCTTGAATCGAATCCACGATAAATTGATCGAGCCACTTCCCCGCAATGATCTCATCTGCCGCTTTGACGATCATCTCGCCGATGTCTCGTTTCAGCATATGAACATCCATATTGGCGAGAGCTGCAGCCTTTTTCACTTCTGCCAATGCAATAATCAATTCTTGATGAATGCGCACTCCAGAGATCGGAAAATTCTCAACCGCACGCACGGTCTGAATGCCGTAATATGCATCTGCATCAACCTGCTTTTCACCAATAAAATCTTTTTCGACACGATAGGACACCATAGATGCCTCCTACATTTCTCATGATTTCATACTCTAATTGTATCCTACCCTGCTCCTCTTGGATATATCGCTTAAAACCCGAATTTCGAGTACCTGCAAAAATAGCCAATTCCGATCCGATCCATTACCCCTGCAGCAAAATGACATCCAAGCCTGATTTCCGTTGAATCGTGGAGACAGCTGCGATCGAATAGACTCGATCTGCTTCCAGCGTGACATTCGGCAGATCCAGCAGCACCTCGTTCATCCCTGCTGCGCGCAATTCCAAGTCATACGTTCCCGGCTCAAGCGGCACATAAGGCGAGCTTCTTCGGTAGACGACCCCAGGGAATATCACATTGCCTTGCTTTAAGGCTAGATCGATTGCGGTGGTTTTAGGCGAAAGGTGAACAAGCCGCAATTTGGTCATTTTCGGTAGAACGAAGGGCTCATCGAGAACGGGAAGCAGCTCCAGCCGCTCCGAATGCCCTGTGGCCACAGCAGTGTATGTATTCCCTGGTTGAACGGTCGCACGCGTCTCTAATAGGGGCCTGGACTTTTCGCCTGCAGCATACACCTCGATTCGGTAATTACCGGGAACAAGCGGTTCGTAATCCGTCACCTGCTTAAACTTTAGCTGGGTTGCAAGTTTCTTCTTATTCACATAAATGTCCAATGCCGGTGTGTCCATGGAAGCATGTAAAATACGAACACGCCCCGTCTCCATTTCGCCGGGTGAGGCTAACGGAGGGAGCTGGCCAAGATAAGGATTTACATATGGGTACGGACCTGCTGCCGGCATCGGGTATGCTGAGTTAGGACCCGGTTGAACTGCTGAGGGAATGCCTTTCTGCTGCTCGAACGGATCTCCGTACATTCGAATGTATTCATTCAGCTTCTGCACAGCCTGCACCGCTTTTTTGTCATAATACATATGCAATTCCGGATTTGAAAACCTATAGAAGTTGGCAAGCGTTCCGTAAAGCTCTACTTTTTGAAGCGTTAACCTCCAATCTTCCATGTGTTCCCTCCTTTCCCTGTACTGTAATAACCTTATGCCTGAGGCTTGTACGGTTATGACATGTAAAGGACAGGAATGGGTTACCCTTTCACGATCGGGGGAAGCTGCCAATCTATTTCCATCAGCCCCTGCTCGCGTAGAAAGGCATTCGTTCGGGAAAACGGCCTGCTGCCAAAAAAACCTCTTCGAGCGGACAGTGGGCTCGGATGAGGCGAGGTGATCACCAAGTGGTGGGATTGGGTAATGAGCTTTTTTTTGGCTTCCGCATATTTCCCCCACAATATAAAGACCACCGGTGTATGTTTTCGATTGAGCTCTGCCATTACACGATCGGTGAATCTTTCCCAACCTCTGCCTTGATGTGAGTTCGGCTGGCCTTCCCTTACGGTAAGGACGCTGTTCAGCAGAAGCACACCCTGCTCCGCCCACGGCTGCAGGTATCCATGATCCGGAATCGTGCAGCCTAAGTCATCCTGCAGTTCCTTAAATATATTTCGCAGCGAAGGAGGAACCTGTACGCCCGGCTGGACGGAGAAACTCAGTCCATGGGCTTGTCCTTTACCGTGGTATGGATCTTGACCTAGAATAAGCACTCTCGTATGCTCGTACGAGGAAGACCGCAGCGCATGAAAAATACGCTCCTTTTCAGGAAAAATGGTCTCATTCTCATATTCTTTTTTCAAAAACTGTATCAGCCTCTCAAAATAAGGCTGCTGGAATTCAGATTCCAGCATGCTCCACCCCGGTATCTCGTTCACCTTCATTGGATATGTCTCCCCGCTTTCTTCTTTCTTCGATGCACCGATCTTACATGGCCTTCATAAGACCTGTCAATGTTCATCCTGTACCTGATGTAGAAATTCCGAGATTTTTTACGCAACGGCAAGAAAAAAACCACGTGACCTGAGTACACGCGGTACAATGATGAGCTTAGCTGCATGAACCGCTAAGCTTCCTTCTTTTTGGATACAAACCAATACACGGCTCCTACGAAAACGGCTCCGCCTACAATATTTCCAAGCGTGACGGGAATCAAATTATGAAACCAGCCGGCCAAAGATACCGTCTCTGGATGCGGCAGCATTAAGCTCAAGCTGAGTACTGTCATATTCGCGACACTATGCTCGTAGCCTGAAGCGATAAAGCCATACAGCATCCACCAAATTAATATCAGCTTTGCCGCATCGCTTCCTGCTCGGTTAGATGTCCAAATCGCCAAACATACGAACCAGTTGCACAGAATCCCGCGAAAGAACAATTCGGTATAGCTGAGAGACATTTTCTTAGCCGCAATAGACATGAGTAAATGATCCGGTGTGATTTGACTGAAAATGCCTGTTCCAATGACGAGTGCGCTTAGCAGTAAAGCTCCCGCTAGATTGCCGGCGTAACACCAAAACCAGTTGCGCATCGTCTCGCCCCAGGTCGTTCTCTTCGAAAGCGTCCCGATCGCAAAGTACATATTATTGCCCGTAAACAGCTCTGATCCGGCGAATATCACCAGAGTCAGCGCAATCCCAAAGGACGCCCCCATCACCATACTGGTTACAGGCGATTGCTGCGCGAATAATGGAGCGCCTACGATAAAGATCAATACGATGCCGAGTCCCACATACGCTCCGGCTAATCCCGCAGACATGAAGTATCTCGTAAGGCTTTGCTTCATAAAATCTCTCTTATTCACCGCGGCTTGCGCCATCCGCTCTACGGTTTCACTGTACATGGGAATCCCTCACCATCTTATCGATTTCATTGATTTCATATCCTTCTATTCTTGCAAAAGATTCATTTGCCCGCTTCACTTGTTTCTCGGTTTCACAGTGTATCGGGAATGCCCATTTCCAATCGGTCTCCTATCCTTCGTACCGGGAACGTTCGAACTTCTCCATCATCCGGCTCCTGCACCTTGCCGTCCCGCAGGTCAATCTTCAAATCCCGCATCGGACAGTACACGTAATGACCGCTGACGATCCCTTCAACTAGCGTGCCGCCCTTGGCATGCGGCGTACGGTTTTCCAAAGCGTACAGCTCTCCTTCAGAAGTGTGAAACACCGCGATTTCCAACTGTCCTGCCCGAACCAGTCTCCCATACATGGGTGGGAATTGATGCAGTTCTCCAATGGCGATATAACCCATCGTTTGCGTAGTCATCTCTTTAGCACCCTCCTTTAACTCTGCAGTGTCACTTCAATCGGTTCATATAGGTTCATTCTCAAGCTTCCGTTATGAATCGCTTCCTGCCATGGATCTCTATGCCGGCTGATTGCGATCTCCAGTCGTTCGACCAGCGCTTTTCGCTGCGCTTTGTCCTCAATCACTGCTTTTTGCACGGTTTCCAATCCGACCCGCTCGATCCAATCCGAAGTGCGCTCCAAATATTTGCCGTTTTCTCTGTAATACTGGATGAATGCACTGCAGATCTCCAGCAGTTCCTCATCCGACTTCACCTTGCAAAACAGGTCCGCGATCCTTGCCTTGATACCGCCATTTCCGCCGACGTAGATCTCCCATCCTCCGTCATTCCCTACAATGCCAAGATCCTTATTGCTCGATTCGGCACAGTTGCGGGGACAACCGTTAACAGCCATTTTGAATTTGGCAGGCATGTATAATCCCTCATATTTCTTTTCCATCGTGATGCCCATGCCGATTGAATCCTGCGTCCCAAAACGACAGAAGCGATTGCCGACACAAGTCTTTACCGTCCGCAAGCCTTTGGCATACGCTGCTCCCGAAGGCATATCCAGCTCCGCCCATACCGAAGGAAGGTCCTCTTTCTTAATGCCGAGCAGATCGATCCGCTGACCGCCGGTAACCTTCACCATAGGAACCTCATACTTTTCGGCAATCTCGGCAATTTTCTTCAGCTCGCCTGGCGTTGTGACTCCACCGTACATTCTAGGCACGACACTGAATGTTCCATCCTTTTGGATATTCGCGTGCAGGCGTTCATTGACAAAGCGCGATTCGAGCTCATCCTCATGCTCCTTAGGCCACACCATCCCCAAATAATAGTTGATCGCCGGACGGCACTTCGAACATCCTTCCGGATTGATCCAACCCAATACGATCATAACCTCTTTCACATGGGTCAGCTTCTTCTCGCGAATCGCTTCAACCACCTCGTCGCGCGTGCAGTCGGTACAAGCACAAATCGTTTCCTTGGCGCTGCCGCCTTCGAATTCGTCACCTAACACATAAGCCAAAATTTGTTCAACCATCGGCTTACAGCCTCCGCAGCTGCGCGTTGCGCCCGTGCACTTCTTAATTTCTTCCACCGTGGTAAAACTGTTCGCTTGAATAACTTCTACAATCGTCCCCTTCGTCACTCCATTGCAGCCGCATACGATCTCGCTGTCATCCATCGCCTCAACCGATAGGCCTGCCTTTTTGTCGCCGGAGCAGCAGGTTCCTCCGTCGAAGATGCTGTCGTACATATCCTGTGTCATTTCCGATGCGTTCTTTACCCATTTGTCCAGCACCATTGCATCGGTGACATCACCGAACAGTACGGCCCCGACAACCTTTCGATCCTTGAGCAGCACCTTCTTGTACGTACCCTTCCAGTCATCCTGAACGGTCAGCACTTGATGCTCTTCCGATTCGATAAATTGACCGGCGGAGAACACATCGACACCCGATATCTTCAGCTTCGTGGAAACGGTCGAGCCCTTGTAAGGCTCTGGATTCAATCCAGCGAGATGCTTTGCCAGCACTCCGCCTTGTTCAAACAATGGGGCAACAAGCCCATAACATATTTCTCTATGCTCACAGCATTCACCGACTGCGTAAATATTCGGTTCGCTCGTTCGCATAACATCATCTACAACGATCCCCCGGTTCACCATCAAGCCGCTTTTTCGCGCGATGTCAATATTCGGTGCAATACCGACAGCCATGACGACCAGTTCAGCTTCCAGCACATGTCCATCCGCAAATTTCAAGCCGGTCACCCGTGTATCTCCGACAAGCTCCTTCGTCTGCGTCTCCAGCATAAAAGCAATGCCTTGTCGTTCAAGCTCCTCCTTCAGCATGCGTGCGGCACGGCCATCCAGCTGTCTCTCCATCAATTTGTCCATCAGATGAACGACCGTGACTTCCATCCCGAGTTGGACAAGTCCTTTGGCTGCCTCCAGCCCAAGCAATCCACCGCCAATGACAGCGGCCTTACGAACTGTCCTTGCAGCCTCGCGCATTTTTTCACAATCTTGGATATCACGAAAACCGACGACACCATCAAGCTCTGCGCCGGGAATGGGCAGAATGAAAGGCTTGGAGCCTGTTGCCAATATCAAGTGATCATAATGGAAGGCTTCCCCCTGCTCGGTTAAAACGACTTTGCGATTCGTATCAATACGTTCTACCACCGTGCCGATGTACAGTTCAATTCCATTCTCTTCGTACCATTCAAGCGGATTTAATATGATATCTTCGACCTTCTTGCTTCCTTCCAGTACATAGGACAACTGAATGCGATTGTAATTCGGGTACGGCTCACTGCCGAATACGGTCACGTCGAATCGGTCTGTCAGCTTTAATATTTGTTCCAATGTTCCGATGCCTGCCATCCCGTTCCCTACGACAACCAGCTTTTCTTTCGGTGCAGTCATGATTCAACACTCCTCTATTAAGGCCTTATGCTCGGCAAAAGCAAAGGACTGAATTTCGTGTTCTTGCTCTTTGATGCTTCTAATTATAACGAGAGATGGACATCATTTTTGTGAAATAAATCACAATGTAAACGGAACCATCACGAAAGTTTTGAACAATTTATGACATGCAGGTACTTGAAGACGGACGCACCTCTCATTCATATGTCTATTTCCTCATTAAAAAAGGCGGCCTATTGGCCGCCCTTCCCTTTCATCTTTACACGGTCTGTTCGGTGACCGTACCGGATTTCTTTTTCACCACCGTCAAATAAACGAACGTCAATGCCGCAAGCACGACAGCGAATACCAACAGAACCATGACGTTATCCCAGAACTGTCCCGTATTGCCGCTGGAGATCGCTGCTTTGAAGCCAAATACCGAATACGTCATTGGCAACAGCTTATTAAAATGCTGCAGGAAGTTCGGAATGAGCTCCAACGGGAATGTGCCCGCGCTTGTCGTTAACTGCAAAATCAAAATAATGATGGCCAAAAAACGTCCGGCATCCGCAAAGATCGTAACTAAAAATTGAATCAATGCCATGAAGGTAAGGCTCGTCAGCATGCTAAGTCCGATAAACTGCCATACACTCTGCACTTCGAGCTTCAGAATACCAAGCACGATGACATCTACAAGGAGCGCTTGAATGATGCCAATCGGAGCTAAGACGGACCATTTACCCAAAAACCAACTCCAACCGCTCTTCGGTTCGGATACGGGCTTTTTCACATTAAATACGATGGTGAAAAGCAAAGCGCCGACGAACAATCCGAGGGATATGAAGTATGGCGCGAAACCTGTTCCATAGTTCGGTACCTGCGTAAACTTCTGTTCCTGGATTTCTACCGGATTCGCCACCATCTTATACAGAGGATCACTGCCATGAATAGCGGACGTTTGCTCTACCGCATCCGCAAGCTTCGTATACAGCTCATCCGCACCCTGAACCAGCTGATCACTGCCATCCCGCAGACTGCCGCTGCCTTGGGCTAACTGATCGACACCCGTCGTGTACGTATCGACTCCTGCCGCATATTCCTTCACGCCTTGAAGCAGCTTATTCTCGCCTGTGGCCAACTGCTGAACACCAGAGACAACCCCTGTACTTCCCTCATATGCTTCGCTCAGCTTGCTGCCGAACTGCTTCATTCCGTCCACCAAGGTGCCGGTGCTGCTGTTTGCTTGTTCCAGCCCATTCTTCAAATCCGACTGTCCTTGCGCCGTTCGGTCAATTCCGGCTGCGATCTGCTGACTATATTTCAAGAACGATTGAAGCGATGCATCGTCAGCCAGTTCAGGATGCGCATCCATCCACTGGGCAAGGCCTTCAGCGAGCTGACCTGCTCCCGTCTGAAGCTGACTCATCTGACTCTCAGCGGACGTAAGGCTGTCTTGCATTTGCTGGAGCCCCTGCTGGAGCTGCTCACCGCCCGTAATGATTTGCTGATGCTTGCCGTTAAGCTGCTCTAAGCCGCTGGACAGCTGCTCGGTTCCCGTTTGAAGCTGGGTCGTTCCGGTCTGAAGCTGTGTTACACCAGACTGAAGTTCTCCCGAACCCGCTCTTAAAGAAGCCGAGGCGGCAGACAGTTCGCTCAAATACGTATCGATCTGTTCTGCTCCCGCAGACAGCTCTTCCGTTCCGTTGTAAATTCGCTGGGCACCGTCTGCCGCTTGCGATAAGCCCTGCGCCAAAGCCGTAACATTCTGGAAGATCGCTTCCGCATAGGCCTCGGACAGTTGCTCCGACAGCTTTGTCCGCAGCTCCTTCACAGCTGTTCCTCCGATTTGGGCCGACAAGAAGTTGTACGACTCGTTCGGAATAAATTGCAGCTGTGCTTTCACAGGCTGCTCATCCATCACAGATGCCGCACGGCTGGAAAAATCAGCCGGGATACGAATTTCCATGTAATATTCGTTTTCTTCCATTCCTTCCTGGGCTTCCTGATGATCCGTAAATACCCACTGAAACTCTTCATTTTGCTTCAATTGTTCCACCAGATCGGAACCAATATGAATCTCTTCGCCGTTCAGCTCGGCACCCAGATCCTCATTGACTATCGCTACCGGAATGACATCCATCTTAGCGTATGGGTCCCAGAACGCCCACAAAAACAAAGAACTATACAGTAAAGGTACGAATAAAACGGCTATGACCGGAATGAGAACTTTTTTGTTTTTTATGATGGATGCCCATTCCAGCTTTCCACTCCAATTTCTCATACTGTCTTCCTCCTCTTGCCTCTATGTTTAATCTGATGAAGCCAAGTTATACTATCGAACCGAGTGACCAAATCGGATATTTAGTCATTTTCATGCAAAAAAAAATTATGTTTTGATTTCTAGCCCTTCCGCCAAATATAGTTTAAAGATTCCGGAAATCTGCTCTTTCGAAAGCGGTTCGTTCGTCTTAGACCAGTCTGAGACAAGGGCAACGTACAATTTCAAAATAACGAAGGCTGTCACCTGAGGATCGCATTCTTTAATCTCCCTGCGTTCAATCGCACGCTCGATCTCTTTTTGAATATAAGCCCGGATCGCCTTCTCAACCTTCAGCATACCTTCTTTGGCCATCGGTGTCCCCATATCCTGTACTTCATAGGATAATCGTATCGTCAGCTCATGCTTCTCTCTAAAATCGAGCATACCATAAAGCACCCGATGCAAATTTTCCAGAAAAGGCAGGTTTCGGTCAATCGTGTGATCGGCAAGCTCCTTCATTTCCATAATCACTTGATGAATGATTTCATCAAATAGTTGCTCCTTCGTCGTAAAGAATGTGTAGATGGTTCCTTTACCGACCTTCGCAATTTTGGCTACCTGTTCCATCGTCGTCGCCTTGTAGCCGAACATGGCGAACGACTTCAGCGCTGCATCCAATATCCACTGCTTTCGGTCCGTTCCTTTCACAAACTCACCTCCTGATGCGAACAATAATGACCAAAAATCAAATTTAGTCAGTTGGTTTCCATGACAGACATTCTACTCCACATCACAAATCTTTTCAAGTGTTATTTTGTGAGGAAAGTCACGATATGAACCGCATGCAAAAAAAAGTGAACCTCTCGGCTCACTTTCTTACATTATACACGCAAATGCTTCGATTCCTTCACTTTCGCTGATCTTCCGGTCGGTCTGACTTTATCGCAAATCATCGAAATACAGCTGTCCATGATGGAGGCTAAATAACTGTACTTAAATTCGCTCTTCGCTCTTTTGTAAGCCCGATCAACGAGTCTTTCCCGAAGCTCGTCATCCTTGTACAATTTGATGACAGATGAACTGATATCCTCCACCGAATTCGGATCGATGAGCAGACCCGTTTCATTATGCAGAACCGCTTCTGCAATGCCTCCCGAGTTACCTGCAACCACTGGTTTGCCGCAGCAGGAGGCCTCAAGAAACACAATTCCGAACCCTTCAACGTCGCCCTTCACCTTCAGGTGGCGGCTGGCCATAATGAATAAATCGCACGTATTATAAAATTTATGAATTTCTTCCCCATCCGAAGCTCGTCCAGCAAAAATAACCGCGTTCTGCACACCACAGCTCTGTGCGAGCTGCTGCAATCGTTCCTTCTCCGGTCCGTCCCCGACAATCAAATAGACCGCTTCAGGAATTTGTTTTAGAATCTCAGGCATCGCCTGAATGACCATGTCGTGACCTTTACGGCGAACGAGACGGCTCAGCGTCATCATCACAAATTTATCCTTCAACCCAAATCGCTCGACAAGCACAGGGTCCTTTTCACGAATTTCAAAATGCTCCTCCACGCCCGGATTGACAATATGAATTTTCGAACGCGGCACTCCGTATTCCTCAACCAGGTTTCGAGTATATTCACTGTTCGTCAGCACTCCGTCTGCTCGCTTTAAAATCATTTTGGTCAAGGTCCGCAGAACCGGAATTTTCTTAAACTCCAGCATGTCCTTTCCATGTGTAGAGACCATATATTTATGTCCGCCAAACACACTGAGAAGCCAGCCGACGAATCCAATCAGCACATATCCATAAATCGTAATATCAATGCTGCGCTCCTCAATCGTCTTCTTCGCCATGCGGAACATGCGTCCCCATCCGCTTGGCTGTATGCTCTCATTTTGAAAGAAACGTCCTCGAATAATATCGTAAGGCTGCTTCGCATCGAACGCTTCGTCATCCGGATAATGCGGAGCCAGCACTGTAATTTGATGTTTGGATTCCAAGCATAAATTGTGATAATAGCTTTGCATGCCGCCGATTCCCGGAGGAAAATTGCCTGTCACCAGCAGCACATTCTTTTTTCTCATATTTGTTTCCAACCCTTCTTCAATAATGCAAAGCCGTTCATGAGAATGAAAAATAACAATTCGCTAATAATATTCCAAATCCTTGTGATAATGGAGATCTGCGTTGCCAAATCCAGCGGAACCTGGAACTGCAGCAAGTAGATAAGAAAGCCTTCCCGGACACCAATTCCGCCCGGCAGTGGACTCATCAAACCGACAAGCCAGGCCAGAGCAAAGGTTCCCGCCGCGTAGAACAGTGATACATCCTGTAGACCAAAGCTCTTCAGCAGCATCCAATACGCAAGCCCCATAATAAAATGGCTGACTAAGAAGTATCCTAAAAAGGTAAAAAATGATTTCCTTGGCAGTGAGAGCTGCAAATTCTTGAATTTTTTAAACCTTCTTAACTGCTTTTCCGTCCACCCTGTAAGTGGTGTGTAAAAAATATAAAACAAAACGAAGGCGGCGGCTGACAAAATAAGTCCCGTTAATGTCAGCATATTTAATAAGTATAGCAAATAAACGGCATATACGGCAGCTGCCAACACAAGCAGCACATTTTCATAAAACAGCGTCAGCATTTGATGGGGGATGGCAACACCGGCCTGACTAGTCATATAGACCCTGCCGACATAATTCCATACGCCTCCAGGGATGTATTTGGCGAACTGCGAATTGATGTAAATGAGTAAGCCCCGTGTTTGGGCGATCAGCCGACCAGGATGATTTAGGATTTGAACCCAATTCCATGCCTGCATCACTAAGAAGATCGTGAACACAATTAAGGATAAATAAAACCAACGATTCGCATTCAGTAAAAAGCGCCATATATCTGACAGCTTCATATTCATATGGGTGAACAAAAAATAAAAGGCTACAACGAGCAGAAGGGAATTGACCGCAAACAGCCAAAATTTTTTACCCTTCAATTTCATCACTAGCCCTCCCATCCAAGCAAAGGTCGCCTGTTTGCTTATTACTCTATTTTTCATAACAAATGCTAGCCGCATACGCGGAAACTGCGAAAACTTCAGCTAAAAAAAGAAATGTATTCATCTCATGGAAATTTCACTTTCTCCAC
Source organism: Marinicrinis lubricantis (assembly GCF_042658665.1). NCBI lineage: Bacteria > Bacillati > Bacillota > Bacilli > Caryophanales > Paenibacillaceae > Marinicrinis > Marinicrinis lubricantis. The sequence goes on along the minus strand of NZ_JBHSQV010000026.1, from coordinate 13,310 downwards.
TATATTACAATCCATTTGTTTTGCAAAGGGTATATTGTTGATTTGTGACGAACAAACCTATACCAAAATAAAACTCGTATGGTATGATGAAATCATCAACAGATTTCAAAACAGGAGCGGGTTACATATGAATGAATGGCTTATTTACGGGTCGATCCTACTTCTTTGTGTGCTGTCGGCAGTAGCAACGATCGTCATCGGAAACATTCAACAAAACAAGGAAAACCCAGATTACATGAAACGGACAAAAGGGAATATTTTGCGGCTTAGCCTTGTATATGTTGCTGCCGGAGTGTTGTCTATTGTCGCATTAGTGATTTTTCTTGTGGTAACTTAAAGACGAAAACTTTCCGTTTAGACTTCGATTGTAATCATCACCTTGATGTATGGCTTCATTATACCCCATTTCATCTATACTCAGACAGCATGCCGCCGGGCAAACCAGAATGTCAAGGTGATCCCCATCGTATCCAGCCTCAGGAAATCTCTATGAAGGATATTGATCCGTTCTCGATTTTGACATAAATTCAAAAAAATAAATGAATAATGTGATTTTTTTCACAACAAAACGTTAAAAGTATGTTACAATCTGAATATAACTTGTTACAAAATTCACAAAGTTCCCTGAGGTGATACACATGCTGAAGAAAACAACCGCAATATTAGCCATCTTTTTTCTGACCACCACACCTGCCTTCGCCCATGTCAAATGGTTTAATGAGGCAGAACCGATAAAAGAAAACCTGGATCACATCTTGTCCCCGACCTTTCTCGGATTAAGTCTATTGGTCGCCTTCATTCTTGGTTTGCTGCCCCAATTGGATGCGGTCCTGACTAAGTGGACACCGCTGCAAAGAATCGAAAGAAAGCTGGATTCGTACCGTAAATATACGTTTACATTATTAAAATGGGGAACGGCCGCCTCGTTCGCGCTCGGCTTACTGAATCACAGCGTGCTCGCACCGGACATTGAAGCGAATACGCTGCAGACTTGGCTGGGTATTGCAGTTATCGTGCTGCTGCTGATCCCGTACCATCTGGCCAATAAAGCCGCTGCTATCGGTATTCTCGTCATCTTCGCGTTAGCCATCGATCATATGGGTGCTTTCTACATGCTGGACTACGGATTTTATGTTGCGATCAGCGTAGCCCTGCTGATGGAGAAAACGAGGCTGCACCCTTACGGCATGCCCTTCATCTATTTAGGCACCGGTCTTTCGCTGTGCTGGGTTGCGATTGAGAAATGGGTTTATCCTGGCATGAGCTTGAACATTATTGAAAACTGGAACGTGCCGACGTTTGGGTTCGAGCCTTCCTTGTTCATTATTATGGCCGCGTTCATTGAGTTCGTCGTAGGCTATTTGCTCGTGGTCGGTATTCTGAACCGGCTCTTGGCCGCGGTACTGACACTGATCTTTATCTCAACGACATTACTGTTCGGGTATACTGAAATCGTCGGACATTTTCTGCCGCACATTATTTTGATCCTTTTCATTATAGAAGGCGTCAGCTTCTATCTTCCTCCGATTAAAATGCATAAAACGAAGCTGGATCAAGTCGTATTCGTTACACTGAACTTCTTGTTCGTGCTGGCAACCATGCTGCTTATTTACTACCGCTTCGCGGCCTAATGTATTCGCAAACGAAAAGGGCTTTTAAGGAATGGCGTACTCATCACCGCGCCCCTTAAAAGCCCTTTTCATCGATTTCTATGAAAACTCATCCAACCAGCTGCGCCAGCACTTCGCGAAGCGGCATGTCCTTCATGCTGCTAAGCCTGAGCGAATAATGCTCAAATGGTAGATGGCATGTCACGCTGTTCGGCACAACGACCGTATGCAGCCCAGCGCTTACCGCAGCATTCAATCCGTTCAGCGAATCCTCAAAGGCCAGCGCTTGATCCGGTTCCACTTCAAGCTGCTCCACCGCCGTAACATAAAGCTCCGGATCCGGCTTGACGTTGGCAACGTCATCCCTCGTCCTGAGCACTTCGAAATAATCGCGGATCCCCGTTTGTTCAAGCAGCGTCTCGACCCAAGCGCGGGTAGAGCTGGTTGCCAGCGCGATGCGCAAGCCGAAATCCTGTGCATCCTGCAAATATTCGGCAACGCCTTCTCTTAATACCGGCTGCTGCAGCTTCATTTTCATATATTCTGAAGCTTTTTTTCGTATCGGATCCCAATCGAGCTTCGTACCTAATTCATTCTCCACGCTTTCGAAGAAAGCATGATCATCAGTGCCGATACAAACGGCAAACCTCTCCACCGTCACATTGCACCTGAACTTCTCGCTTAAGATGTGCTGATACGCTTCAAACCAAAGAGTCTCCGTATCTACTATCAGTCCGTCAAAATCAAATACGACCGCTTTTATCAATTCCAACATCCTCTCTCGTATTCTGTCTTGATAAGAAGTTTTTCTGTATTTCTTCGACGAACCGATCCATCTGTTCCTCTTAACTCCATCCTGATGCTTATGCTTGCTGCAGATGGGCCTAGATATACACTTCTTGGATGAAGAAGTTTTTCCTTCTTTCATGGCTTATTTTCATAGACCGCTGTATACTTTGCGAAATAAGAACAAAGACTTTTCACCTTCTTATCTCGTTAACAAGATAAGCTCGTTAAAATGAAGAGAAGCCTATTATGTTTTTATATTCGTAAAGCTTTATAATATGTTGTAAAAGAATTGAAAAGGATGTATCCATTTGAAGCATATATTAGTCGTGGATGACGATGCCGAAATCGCGCAGCTGATTACGATTTACTTGCGAAATGAAGGGTTCAAAGTGTCCGGCGCAATGAATGGCCGAGAAGCGCTCAAGTACATGGAGGAAATGAACAACGATCCCATACATATGATGATTCTCGATATCATGATGCCCGAAATGGACGGCCTGGAGGTATGCCGCCATGTACGGGAAAAGTATACGATTCCCATCCTGATGCTCAGCGCCAAGACGCAGGATATGGATAAAATCTTGGGCCTTATGACCGGCGCGGATGACTACATGATCAAGCCGTTCAATCCGCTTGAGCTGCTGGCTCGTGTCAAATCGCTGCTTAGGCGCTCGTTTCAGTTCAATCCAGAACCTTCGGCGGTGACAACAGATGACGAGATGATCAAGCTCAGCGACCTGACGATCAATAAAACGTCCCACAGAGTGACCGCCCACGGCAAGGAACTGACGCTTACTTCCACCGAATTCGATATTTTGTTTTTGCTCGCCCGGACTCCCGGCAGAGTATTCAGCGCGGAGGAAATGTTCCAGCTTGTATGGAAGGAGAAATATTATGCCTCCAACAATACGGTGATGGTGCATATCAGCCGGCTGCGGGACAAGCTGGAGAAGGCCTTGGGCTATAAATTAATTCAAACCGTATGGGGAGTAGGTTATAAAATTGAATCTTAATCCGCTTTCAGGGCTGCGCGGGAAGATGCTGCTGCTGTTTATCATCAGTCTCGTCCTGAGCATGTTGACGACCTTATTTCTACTGACTCTCGCCATGGCAGCCACATACTTTCATTTTTCGCCTGTGGAGAGCCTGCTCGAATCGCTCTATTACAACTTCGGAATGGTTCCTGTTCTGCTCGTGACGGGGGCTTTTCTGTTTTGTTTCTATGTTATTGTGCTGAGCAGCCGATATGTCAAATATTTAATGCAAATTACATCGGCGGTGCAGGAGATGTCCAAGGGCCGTCTGGACATCCGGATCCCGATTAAAACAAAAGATGAGCTCGGCCGCCTCGCAGATCACATCAACGGCATGGCATGGCATCTGAAATCCTCCATGGAGGAAGAACGAGGGGCCGTACAAGCGAAGAATGAACTGATTACGAACGTATCGCATGATCTGCGAACGCCGCTTACTTCCGTCGTCGGTTATTTGGAGCTGATCCATTCGGACGGATACCGGGATGAAATCGAGCTGCGGCACTATGTACAAATCGCATTCGAGAAGTCGAAGCGGCTGGAACGTCTCGTCAACGATTTGTTCGAATATACCCGTGTGAGTTACGGCAAGCTGCAACTAAGACGGGACCGACTGAACCTCGTCGAGCTGCTCGGTCAGCTTGCGGCGGAGTACTCGTTCTCCCTGCAGCAGTCAGAGATGGAGATGGTGCTGAATTTTAATGAGGATCATTTAATTGTATCCGGCGACGGTGATCAGCTGATGCGGGTGTTTGAAAACTTAATTTCCAACGGGATAAATTACGGCAAGGAAGGCAAAAAAATCGTGCTGACCGCTTACCGCAGCTCGAATCAAGCGATCGTGCAGGTTGCAAATTATGGACCGCCGATTCCGATCCAAGATCTGCCGCATATCTTCGATCGGTTTTATCGAGTGGAGAAATCCCGCTCCACAGCGACCGGAGGGACAGGCCTGGGCCTGGCTATCTCTAAAAGCATTATCGAGCTGCATGACGGTACGATCGAGGTCCGCAGCAGCGTGCAAGAAACCTGCTTTGAGGTAAAGCTGCCTCTTGCACCACCCCATGTTACTTAAAAGAATGTACGGTCGGTGTGATTTTCTTAAGAAATTTGTAAGGTTTTTTTAGATGAATCTTAACAGGTGTCCTGTACTGTAGATGTCATACGACATTTACCGTTAAAGAAGGAGACCTGTATGAAATTGCGTAAAGTGATGCTTCTGTTGATTGCTTTTTATAGTCTTTCACTGATATCGGACAAATTCGGCCTCGCCTGGTGGGAAAAGCTGAACACAAGATCCAGTGACAAAATTTTTGCCACTCAGCAGCTGATTGCAAGCTCCGCCATCTTAATCGATCGCGAAACGGGAAACATACTGTTCTATAAAAATGATAAAGAAAAAGTGTATCCCGCCAGCACGACCAAAATATTAACGGCTCTTGTCGCGCTGGACAAAGGGGATCCCGATGAAATCGTCACAGTAGGAAATGAAGTCCATCTCCGCACCGAAGGGGAAAGCACCGCCTGGCTTTGGGAGGGGCAGCAGATGCCGCTCCGGGACATGATCGCCGCGATGATGCTCCCTTCCGGCAATGATGCGGCGCGCACGCTGGCTGTGCATATTTCCCGCAAAGTATCCGGCAGCAGCGAGATGTCTGCGGAACAGGCCATCGCCTACTTCGCTGAGTTAATGAACAAGAAGGCGCATCTGCTCGGCGCAAACGATTCCCACTTCGTCAATCCGCACGGGCTGCACGATCCGGATCATTATACGACGGCTAGAGATTTGGCGCTTATCGCCAAAGAAGCCATGAATGAGCCGCTACTGCTGGACATCGTCAGCAGCAGCCGCTACGAAGCGAATACGAGCAGCCAAGCCGTGACCTACACGAACCGCAATCATTTGCTTGACCCAGCCAGCCCCTATTTTTTTGAGGGAGCGAATGGAATCAAGACTGGCTTCACCGATGAAGCCGGGTATTGCCTTGTATCATCTGCTCAGCGCGGAGACACTTCTCTTATCGCAGTTGTTCTGCATTCCACAACCGAAGGCGTTTGGCAGGATGCACGCAACTTATTAACCTACGGCTTTGACGAAACGTGGCAGATCGCCATGTCTGATCATTGAAGGAAGCGGCCTCTCTCAGGAGAGCCGCTTTCTCTCATTTTCGAACATAAGACAAAATACGGTGATACATCTTTTTATCCTTTAAACGATTAAAAAGTGACAGCATAGGCTGGAAATTCGCCTCGATAATCCACTCTCTCCCGTTACGATCCAGCGCCATATCTAAACCGATCGTTCGAATCCACTTATAATGGCGATGCAGCTGCTTCGCCGCTGTCAACGCGGTCCGATCAATCCTTCTTCCAATTTCGTCCGGTGAAGTACCCGCCCTAAGTGATTGGCGAACGGCGTTTTCGAACGTCGTAACGCGTCCTCCGCTTAATCTTACATTCGTGACCATATATCCCTTCCCGGCGACCTTCACCAACTTACCGGTCACCTTCCACGGAGATCTGCCGGTTCGTTGAACCATCACCCGCAAATCGTAAGGACGGCCGCCTATGCGTGCCAGCGGAATTCGTTCCTGAACGATTAGGTAGGATCCCCCCTGCTTCCGAATATATTTTGAAGTGTCTCCGATCGATGTGAAACGATGCTTCTGTTTGCCATTCTGCACTTCATATCCCCGCGGTTCCGCCGATACCTTTAATACGCCCTTCCCTCCCCAACCGCCGGACGGCTTGACCATGACATGCTTATGCCTGCGGAGCATCCTCGCAAGCTGCTCCTCCGAATATTTCCTCGTCTCCGGCACATGGGCAATTAATGCTTTATTTTCAATCATCGCCAAGTATTTCGTATATTTTCCCGTACTTTTCGTCATTCATCCTTCCCCTCCTGCACGCCATTTCGAATCAGCGAGTGCTCTACGATGCTCGTTATCTGATTGTTTTCATCGACAAAGACGACCTGCGGCTTCAGGCCCGCGATTTCATCTTCTCCGAACAGTCCCATGCTTAAAATGATCACCACATCTCCCGGCTGAAACAGATGTGCAGGAGGTCCATTCAAGCAGATCTTTCCTGATCCGGCTGGTGCCTGTAGCGCATACGTTTTCCATCTCGTTGCGTTGCGCAGACTGGTGATCTGCACCATTTCATATGGATGAATGTTCGCGGCCTCCATGAGTAACGAATCAATCGTAATGCTCCCTACGTAATCCAGCTCCGCTTCCGTCACCACGGCGCGATGTATTTTGCCTTTGCACATCAAACGCTGCAACACAGCTTCCTCCTTCACGATATGTGTCCATTCCACTGACATCATATGTGTACCCTAGTCGTTTCGCCTTCGTCATCAGCATATTTCGCTCAATTTAGTTCATGGCCGTCTCCAATTCATTTTGTCCTGTGTATGTTAACGATGAAACCAATGAGCAGAGGGAGGATGTGCCATGGAACGCTTTCGTTTCATCTGCTCCAGATGCGGAAAATCTGAACCTTTTTCCTATAAAGCGGTATGTGATTGCGGCGGAACCCTGCTGGTTGACTACGATTTAGAGCTCGTTTCGCAAACGCTGTTTCAAAATCAGCTTTCTCTCCGCAGCAGCACAATGTGGAGGTATAGGGAGCTGTTGCCCATACAGCATCAATCGTCGATCGTCAGTCTCGGTGAAGGCTGGACGCCGCTCCTGCGAATGCCAACGTTAGAAAAAGAGCTTCAGCTTCCAGCGCTCTGGATCAAAAGAGAAGAACAGAATCCGACCGGCAGCTTTAAGGCACGGGGATTTGCGGCAGCCGTTTCGATCATGAATGATTTTCAGCTCAAAAAAGCAGCTGTTCCCTCCAATGGAAACGCCGCTTCGGCCCTCTCCGCTTACGCGGCACGCGCAGGAATAGAAGTCGTCGTCATCGTTCCCAAGGATTGCCCGGGAATCATCGTGGAAGAATGTGTACGGTATGGGGCCAAGACCTTTCTGACAAGCGGATTGATCCATGACGCGGGGGCCATTTTGGAACAGGGAAAACAGCGGTATGGATGGGTGAATGTAGGCACCTTAAAGGAACCCGGACGGATTGAAGGCAAGAAAACGATGGGATTGGAGCTGGCGGAGCAGCTGGGATGGAAGCTGCCGGATGTGATTGTTTATCCGACCGGAGGAGGATCCGGTATTATCGGCATGTGGAAAGCGTTTAATGAACTAATAGCGCTCGGTTGGATCTGTGGACCGATGCCGCGGATCGTCAGTGTACAGGAGTCCGGCTGCGATCCCATCGTCCAATCGATTCATCAAAACGACTCACGATTCATTCCTGCAGCTAATACGTCTTCCAGTCCGACGGGAATGCGGGTTCCCCATCCTCCCGACGGAGATTTACTGCTTTCGATCTTGAGGCAAACAAACGGCACAGCTGTGACCGTAACGGCGCAGGAGATCGCTGTCTCGCAGAAACGATTAGGACGCTGCGGCATTTCTTCCTCACCGGAAGGAGCGGCTGCTTTAGCGGGATGTATTCGTCTGAGGGACAACGGATGGATCCGAGATACGGATCGAGTCGTTGTCTTCAACACATCCCATGCAGATAAATATATCCATTGGGCTGCTCCCCCAGAAGTCCCTATCGTACAAGATTATCATGACTTTATCGCCGCATATGATGGATGAATAGCGTTATTCCTTTATCATGCGGAGCAGGTGAAGCTCATGCGTCCGTTTGTTTTTCAGCTTATGGTCATGCGGAGAAAATACGGCTCGGACAGCAGCTATGCAGCTGTGGGCGTATTCATTGCCTCACTCTTGGCACTTGTCACATTGCCGCTGATCCATGTATGTCTAACTTACTTCGCTCCTTAAGATGAAAGAAAGAGACTCCGCCCGCGGAGTCTCTCTTTCGTATTACAGTATTACACAAACAGCGATACTGCGAGAAGGTCGTACAAGGCCAGCGGAATGATCGGATTGTAGCCGTAACCATAACCTCCGTAGCCGCCGTACCCTCCATAACCACCAAAGCCGCCATATCCACCATAGCCCGGGTAGCCGCCATATCCTCCAAACCCATAGCCAAATGGATAGCGAGCAGCTTCTGAGGTAGCATCCGGCTCCAAATAGACGTGTGTATCGCTAATCTGCACGATGGTGCCTTCAATGAGCTGGCCGTCTACCGTTTCAACTCTTACCTTCTGGTTCAGCGCACTGCAGCAGGCATCATACACGTTCGCTTTAAAATCTCGAATGGACTGCACAACATCTGGATCCGTCTGAATCAATGTACGAACCTCACGATTCATGAATACATCGCTCATGTTTTAACCTCCATGCATTTCATATCCCTGTATCCTATGCATCGGCCTAAACGATGGTGCAAGCATGAATAAAAGTCCCCATCACCCGACTGTCGGATGGTGAGGACTTCTTCTTGATCGTATTTTACATGGAGGATGCTGCGCCTTGTGCGGCCGCTTTACGCTGCTTCTTCGATTTCCGGAAGTACAGCATCTCGTAGAATACCGGAACGATGACGAGTGTCAATACGGTTGCCGACGCAAGACCGCCGATCACTACCGTTGCCAGCGATTGAGATACGATGCTTCCTTCCTCCGTCTTCGAGAAGAGCAGAGGCATCATGGCGCAAATCGTGGCGATGGCCGTCATGAGGATCGGTCTCATTCTTACCGATGCAGCTTCGACAATCGAATCGCGAATCGTCATATGCTCCTCGTTCTGCTTCACTTTGTCGATCAAGACAATCGCGTTGGTGACGACGATACCGATCAGCATGAGCGCACCAAAGGCTGCCGTAAAGTCCGGCGTAATACCTGTTACGATCAAGCCCACAACCGCACCGATGAAGGCAAGCGGCAGGGAGATGAGTATCGCAATCGGCGCACGCAATGTCTTAAAGGTAATGACCATGATCAAATATACGATACCGATCGAAATCAGCATGGTTACGAATAGGTCGATGAAATCCTGAGATTGATCTGCCGATGCACCGCCTACCTTCATTTCTACGTCTCCCGGCAGCTCGATATCATTCGTTACCTTCGTAATATCCGCACCGACAACGGAAACTTTCTCTGGGTCCACCTGTGCCGTAACACGCACATAGTTTTTACCGGATTGATGATACAGGCTGCTCGCTTCTTCCCGCATGACCAGCTCAGCGACTTCCGAAATCGGCTTTACACCTTCCGCCGTACTAATCTGAAGACGGTTCAAATCCTGCTGTGTCTTCGGTTGAATGAGCGCATCTACATACACTTGCGATGTATTATCGTTCAACGTCATCTGTCCGATTGGAATCGGGTTCATCATCATCTGCAGCTGGGACGCGACCTCTTGTGCGTTAGCTAAGGCTGGATCCACTTCAAATGAGAATACCGGCTTCGTCTCTTCCATATTGCTGCTAACCTTCAGCACACCTTCTACATCCTGAATTTTCTCCATGGCCGCTTGAGCTGCCGCTGCACGTTCTTCTTCGGTTCCTCCCAAGAAGTCTACATAGATGGAGGTGGAAGAACCGCTCATCAGGCTCATCGTCGCTACGCTTAGATCCGCGCCTTCATACTCGCTTTTTTGCGCTTCAATATGTTCGATCAGATTCTCAGCATCTGTCCCTTTCTTCACGACGATCGTGTAACTGACCAATGTCGGCGACGTCACCGATCCCCATTGAGCTGCTTCTGCACTGTTACCGTTACTCATAATGACGAATTCGGCTTCTTCCTGCTCCATGAGAAACTGTTCCAGCTGTCCGCCCTTCTCTAGTACAGTTTCTACAGGTGTATCACTTGGATACTGTAAATTAGCTGTAACATAGCTTGCATCCGATGCATCCAATGCCCCTTTCGGCATGGCGATATATGCGCCGATCGAGCCTACGAACAAGACGACGGCTAACACAATGGGTACCCATTTATGGTTCAAGTTCCACTTCAAGAACGCATTAAAACGTTTGGGTCCTTCATGCTCCTTCATTTTACTGTTCTTCAGCAGCCAGAAGCTGAGGATTGGCACAACAGTTAACGCTACCAGCAGCGACGCCAGCAAGGAATAGGAGATCGTCAGTGCGAACGGCAGCAGGAACGCCTGCAGGGAACCGCGGAGCAGACCCATCGGCAGGAATACTGCAACGGTCGTAATCGTCGACGACGTAATCGCACCCGCCACTTCTTTGGTCGCATCGATGACCATCTGGATAGAGAACGACTCTTTTTGCATGCGGCGGAATATATTTTCGATGACGACAATACTATCGTCCACCAATCGACCAACGGCAACGGCCACGCCGCCCAGTGTAATGATGTTTAACGTAATGCCGGATAGGTCCAGCAGGTAAAGCGTAATCCCCAAGGAAAGCGGAATCGATACGATCGTAATCAATGTCGCTTTAAAGTTTCTCAGGAACAGCAAAATGACGATGGTCGCGAACAATGCGCCAAGCAATACTTCCTGCATCATATGCTGCACAGACGATTGTATCGTATCGGCCAAATTGAGTATTACATCAATGTCCACATTCGGGATTTCTTCATTTAATTCCGCAATTCGCTCTTCAAGCGCTTTGCCGACAGCCACCTGATTTGCGGTGGATTCCTTCGTGATATCTAAGGCCAATATCTCTTTACCATTCATCCGGCTGACGCTCTCTTGACTGCTGTCCACCTGTACCGCAGCCACATCCTTCAACAGAACTCCTGGAACAACCGGCAGATTTTCCAACGTCGCCAAATCGTTCACTTGCGAAGTCACTTGAATGTTGCCCGAGAGGTTGTCAATCGTCTGTTCACCGATAGATGCCGATATATTTTGTCCCTGCAGCACACCAAACAAGGTTTGCGCCGGGATCCCAAGCTCAGTAAGCTTTTCCTGATTCGGTACAATCATCACGTTAGGTGACGTTTTGCCGTACAGGGAAACACCAGCAACCCCTTTGATCTTCTTCAGTTCATTCACAATCGTCGTCTCAGCCAGCTTCATGTTCTCATCTGTTAAGCCGTCATCGAAAGCAACTGTAATTTGTGCAACTGGAATCATGCTCGTGTTGAGCAGCAGCACATAAGGCTTCATCACACCTTCAGGCAGCTGCACAGCGGAAATGGCTTCTTGCGCTTCCTGCTTCGCTTCCTTCAAGTCCATCTTGGAGTCATAGAACAAATTAATTTGAGAGTACCCATCCCCCGATGTAGAAAGCATCTCGGTCTTCCCCTTTACGAATTGCAGGGAATCCTCCAGCGGGCTTGTGACCTGCTGCTCCATGGACTTCGCATTGTAACCCGGTCCAATCGCTGTGATGGTAATTTGTGGATTGTCTGCCTCCGGCAGCAGTTCCATTGGCATTTTCGCATAGCTCATGATGCCGATACCGATCGACATAAAGATCAGTAAAATAATCGCGGCTTTATTCTTAAAAGCCCATTTCGTAAACCAAGTCATTTTAGTTTCTAACTCCTTCCGAAATCGTTTCGTCTGTTTTTAACTATCCACATTATAAACAGTGAAAGTCATAGTGATAGGTGGAAAGAGTCACAAAACCGACATGACTTTCGTCATGAACTCAACAAGACTCGAGTCTGAGGGCAAGCCCCGACTTCAGTGCCTTTTTTCTGTACGCAGACAGAAATGGTTATTGAAAATCGAGTAGGAGGGGGCGGCTAGCCCCCGACCTCTCACACCACCGTACATGCGGGTCCGCATACGGCGGTTCCTAAAGGTTAACAAAGTTCTTCATACCGACGAAGTAAGCTGAACAGCCCTCGCACTTCCCAATAGGAAGTGTTGAGGGCGTTATTTATGTTTCGGGACATCTCCCAAGCACCCCTTCGAGAGTTAGCTATCATGAACACCGCCCATTCCGGGACTCCGAGTGCTCGAAGTTCACGGATACGGGTACGAACCCGTTTCCATTGCTTCCACAGGCACATGCGAAGTCGGCGGCGAATCCAACTGTCGAAGTTTGCACAGTGCGTCTTCGCCGATGCCATGCGGAAATAGCCGAGCCACCCTCGCAGGTAGCGATTGAGGTCTTCGATTCGCTTTTCCATTGATACGGGCTTCGTTCGTGATGTCAATTCTCGAATNATCGGTGTCCACGCTTGGTTAGTTCTTTGTCCAGGTCATCCAGTAGGATGTTCGCAAGTAGTGGGCTGAGAGGTCCACCTTGCGGCGTTCCCTCGTCTGTCTGTTTTACGATTCCATTCTCCATCACGCCCGAGTTTAAGTAAGCCCGGATCAGTTTCAGGACGCGCTTGTCCGTCACTTTCCGTGCTACTCGGGACATGAGGATGTCGTGGTTTACCTTGTCGAAGAACTTCTCCAAATCCATATCCACCACCCAGCGGTTTCCTTCTTGGATGAAGGATTGCGCCTTCTTTACTGCATCATGCGCGCGTTTTCCCGGTCGAAAGCCGAAGCTGTTCCCCGAGAAGTTAGGGTCGAACAATGGTGTCATCACTTGCAGAAGGGCTTGCTGGAGGAAGCGATCCATTACGGTCGGGATGCCAAGAAGCCGTTTACCGCCTCCGGGTTTGGGAATTTTCACCCGTCTGACTGGCATCGGTTCGTAGCTTCCCGTCAGGAGTTGGTTTCTCACCTCGTCCCAGCGTTTCCATAGGTGCGCTTGTAGCTCGGCTACCGTCACGCCGTCAACGCCGGGTGCTCCTCCGTTCTGTTTCACTCGTTTTACCGCGAGCCGAAGGTTGTTCCCTTCGAGCATCCGCTCCAACAAGTCGGTCTGGCCTTCGCGAGATGAATGGTCTGTTTGTACCGAAGATGAGCTCGGCGCTCCGGCATACCCTCGCGGCTTCACCGCTGCTCTTTGCCGTGAGCCTTCGTATGAAGTTGGCTGCTGTCTACACTCATCCTGC